>DATIYG010000125.1:0-6317 GCA_035517755.1 Rhizomicrobium sp.
TCCGGCTCGCTCATCTCGCCGCTCGGCGAGGTCGATCTGCAGGCGGGGCGCGACATCTTTCTCATTCGTTCCACTGGTGCCGCCGACAGCGCCACGCCCGATGTGCGCGGTTTCATTTCGCGCGCCCGCGACGACTTGAACGCGGCGAACGATTACGTGTGGAACACAGGGAACGCCATCATCAGCGCACCACAGGGCTACGTTTCGCTGGCGGCGTCGGACACGAACCAAGGCGCCATCATCAACGACGGTGTTCTCGAGGCAACAACGAGCGTGTCGCGAAATGGATTCATCCAGCTCGACGGCGAGGACATCCAGCTTGGCGTAGGCAGCACGATCGCCATTTCGCCGGACGACAGCACCGCCACCATTCCGCAAGACCCGACATCATTGCTCGATTTCAAGCCGTCACGCATCACGATCGGCAATGCCGGTTCGCGGATCGAAATCGATCAGAACGCCATGATCTTCGCGCCGGGCGGCAATGTTGACGTCGGCGCCGCGCCCGGACCGAACGCCAACACGGAAATCCCCGGAACATCCCGCATCTTTGTCGACAATGGGGCAATCATCGATGTTGCCGGACTTACCAACGTTCTTATCCCCGCTTCGCGAAACAGCATCCTTATCGACCCGGTCAAGGGTAACGAGTTGCGTGACGATCCGAACTTGCGCGACAGTTTCCTCAACGGCGCGACTGTGTATGTCGATCCCCGTCTTTCCGGCGTGCGCTCCGACGGCGTTGCCTGGGTCGGCTCACCCCTGATCGAAGCGGCGAGCTTCGCCGAGCAGGTCGGCGTCAGTGTCAAGGAGCTTATGACGGGCGGGGGTCACGTGACGCTCGGCGTCCAGAACGTAACGCCCGGCAGCGACCCGAAGCTGGCGGCCGACATCACCATCAAGAGCGGCGCCACGATCGACATGTCGGGCGGCTGGGTCACCTACCAGGCCGGCTATGTGCAGACCACCCAACTGGTCGATACGCGCGGCGAAATCGTCGACATTTCGAACGCCGATCCCAACGACTCCTATGTCGGCATCTATGAAGGCTTCACGCAAACCCAGGCGCGCTGGGGCGTGACGCAAAGCTGGTCGAGCCCCGTTCTTCAAGGCTCGCACTACGAGGCTGAATACACCGAAGGCCGCGACGCAGGATCGCTGACGCTGAAGGGATCGAGTGTCGTTCTGGACGGGACTGTCTACGGAAATGCCTATGCCGGGGCGCGCCAGATCGCGGCGTCGAACGTCGGGACGGCGACATCCACGATCTTCGGCGACGCTCGCCATCTGCAGGGGGCCCCGTCACAGCTTCCCTCCGGTGGCTTCCTGTTCATCCAGGCGCTGGCACAGAACAGCGGCAGCACGACGTCTCTGTCCGGCGGCGGAGACATCGATGTCGTCAGCCAGGCCAATTACAATCCCGTCAGTTCGGATCTGATCTACGGCCAATCCGTGTTCATCGATGCGAGCGGCAACCTCGTTCACCCCGACCGCGATCCGAATTCGTTTCTTCCCACCGACCGCCAACAGGTGATCAGCCTTTCCGCCGACGCGCTTTCTGGCATGGGTCTCGCCGATGTCTCGCTGGCCACGAGCGGAAAGATCACGGTCGAATCCGGCGCCAGCCTCACGCTGGCGCCTGGCGGCGAGTTCGACGCCCTCGCGGGTCGGGCCATCACCATCAATGGCGGCGTCTTTGTGCCCTCCGGCTCGATCAATCTCCAAACCGTCAACACGGGTCTGGGTGGATCGGTGTTTGCGCCAACAGGCGAGTTGCCCGGAGCCTACGACATCATCGTCAACGGGACGCTCTCCGCACGCGGCCGCTGGATCAACGACATGGGCGCCGACGCCGATCACCTGATCGGCGATTCATTCATCGATGGCGGTTCGATTTCCATCGTTGCGGCTTCCCGCCAATCCGAATTCGAACAAGTGGCCGGCGAGGGCGATACGAGCGCCCCCACGACGAACGTCGACATCAGCGGCAGCATTCTTCTGAACCAGGGATCGCTCGTCGACGTGTCGGCCGGCGGCTATGTCCGCACGAAGGGTACGTTCGATTTGAGCGGCCGTGGCGGCAACCTCAGCCTCATCGAGGAGACGACCTATTTCCAGATCGGTGCCGATCCGCAATTGCCGGCAGGGGGCATTCCCGGATTCCGCGTGACCACCCTGCTCGACCAGAACGGCCTCGCGTTCGTTCCCATCAATCCTTCGCAGATCAATGCGCGCGTGCAATTGGACGGCACAATTCTGGGCCACGGCTTTGCCGGCGGCGGCACATTCAATCTGGTCACACCGCAAATCGCGTTTGCGGACGGCGACCCGATCACCGGCACGAACCTGTCGCTCGACTTCTTTTCCAAGACGGGGTTCGCCAACTACGACATCACGTCCTACAAAACGGACATTCTTCAAAACAAGTTCGACAACGGCCTCGGTGGCTACAACGCATTGCTGGCAACGCAGGTCCTGACGATCCACAGCGGCCAGACGCTGTTGCTGTCGCAATCGATGTTTTCACCCGTGCTCAGCGTGCAGCAGACACAGGCGTTGCAGGGTCTTGGGACCGGCGGCGACCTCTATTCCGTCCTCACTCCGGTTGTTCCCGACGATTCGTGGGATGCGCGCCCGGTCAATCTCACGCTTGGCGGCCTCATCGAGCTCGATGTCGATCGAGGCGGCTCCATTCTCGGTGAAGCCGGCGCCCAACTGACCATCGGGAAACTGCTGAACGCGGGCACGATCCGGATGCCGGGCGGAACGATCACGCAGTCCGAAATCCTGCCTCCCATATATACCGACCCGAATCTCACGGTTGCGGTCGACGATCTTTCGCAGTTTTTCAGCATCCGGCCCGACGGAACGATCGACGAGGGCGACACGACCATCGTGAACGGGCAGTCGATCACAAATGGTGCCGCCGCAGCGAAGTACACCGTCTATCTCCTCGGCAATTTGCACCAGGACCAGGGAATCTATCTCGCCCCGGGCAGCACGACCGATCTTTCGGGCGAAGCCATCATCAATCCGCGCGCCACCGGCCCTACCGGTCCGATCCGCACCGGCCGCATCATCGACGGCGGCACACTACAGACCCTCACTTTCGCGAGCACCGGCAACTCCATTTTCCAGGTGCCGCTTGGCGTTTCCGTCTATGCCAACGCGCCGGAAAACCCGGTTGCCAACATCGCCAACGAAAAACTCACGGCGGACGCCGGGGCGACAATCGATATTTCCGGCGCATCCGACACCTTCGATGTGCGGGACACGAGCGGCAGGTTCGATCCGACTCCCGTGTGGAGCAACGGCGGCACGGTCGCGCTCGGCAATGGCGGATCGCTTGCCGGCGCCATCATCGACGCGAATGGCGGCTCCGAGCATGCACTGGGCGGTACGCTCATCATCCTCGATCCGGTCCTGACGCAGAACGACATCACCCCTCCCGGCGCCACAACCAATATCTCCGCCTCGCTTATCGAAGCTTCGGGCTTCGACACATTCGTTGCCGAGGGCAGCCTTTCCACCATCGGCAACGTGACGCTGAATCTGGGCCGCGGCTTTTTCCTCACATCCCGGCCCTACGATGGGCTCGCCGATCTCAGCCAGGCCAGCATCCGCGACACCTTCGCACCAACGATCTCGTCTGGTGGCGTGCTGGAGATCGACGCGCCCTACATCGCCTTTGACAGCAATCTCCAGAGTGTCTCCACCCCGCTGATCGGGACGCCTGGCTCGAACACCGCAATCTTCCGCGCCGACCAGATCGACATCAGCGGCGCGGTTCTATTCGACCAGTCCGTTGGCGATGTGCAGCTCGATGCAAAGAACGATCTGCGGCTTCTGGGCGTCGATGCGTGGCAGCATACCTTCAATATCGACCCGCAAAGCGTACCGAACTCGCTGGCCGGCCAGTTCGCGGTCAATGGAAATCTCGAGATCACGGCGGCGCAGGTCTATCCCACAACCGGCACGACATTTTTCGTCACGTCGGCCGGCGCCGACAGCACCATCACATTTGCCCGTTCGAGCAACGTCACTCCAGCCACGCCCTATTCGGCCGGAGGCAACCTGACGATCCAGGCAGCGCACATTGTGCAGGGCGGCGTGGTCCGCGTTCCGATCGGCAGCCTGACTCTTGGCGGCAACGATCCTCTTCAGGTGACCACCGGCGGGAATTCCGGAACCTTTGCGCCAGGTACTGAATCCGTTGATGTCACGTCGGGCAGCATCACATCGGTGTCGGCCGACGGCCTTGTCATCCCCTATGGCACAACCACCGACCAGATCGAGTGGTTCTTTTCCCCGACCAGCAGCGATGAGCTCAAGGCGCCCCCGCAGGCCATTCTCCAGATGGGCGGGGCCGGCGTGACACTCGAGAATGGCGCGAAGGTCGACGTCAGCGGCGGCGGCGATCTGTACGCGTACGAATTCATTTCGGGCACCGGCGGCTCGCACGATGTGCTGGACCGGTTCAACGACGACACGTTCAGCAGCACGAATGGATTCCAGTTTCCCGACGGACGGCAGGTCTATGCCATCGTTCCCGGGCTTTCGAATGCCGAAATCGCCGCGTTCGATCCCATCTACTCGGCTGAATATGCGGATCTCTATTCGGCAACGGCGGCCGGAAAGCAGGTCTATCTGAATGGCGCACCGGGGCTTGCGCCCGGCTGGTATACCTTGCTGCCTGCCAAGTACGCGATGCTGCCGGGCGGCATGCGCGTTGTCGAGAACACGGGCATCACAAACGTTGTCCCCGGCAGCGTGTCGCAATTGCGCGACGGCAGCGCGATGGTCACCGGCTACTACGGAACAGCCGGCACGAACGACTTCGAATCCACCGTTCGCTCCTTCTCGATCGAGGGGCAGAACGTCATCCGCAAGTACTCGAACATCGCCCTGACGTCGGCGAACCTGAAATTTGCGGCGGATGCGGCGCATGCTGGAAATCTTGCCCCTCGCCTTCCGATCGACGCCGGCCGTCTCATCCTCGCTCCATCCGCCACACTCGTCGTCAACACAATCCTGTCGACCGCACCCGGGAAAGGTGGACGCGGCGCCGATGTCGACATCAGCGGGCAAGCGTTCGACATCGTCTCGTCGCTTTCGAACGACGCGCCGGACGGCGCCATTCAACTCACGGCGGACAGCCTCACGAATCTCAACGCCGCGAGCCTCCTGATCGGCGGCGTGCGTACGGACAATGCGAACGGCACGACCAGCCTCGATGTCACAGCCAACTCCATCGTGGTGGAGAACGACGCTTCGCATCCGCTGTCAGGACCGGAGATCGTCCTCGCGGTCACCGGCGCCGGCTCCTCAATCGTCACCAAGGACGGTGCCACGATTCTCGCGAGCGGAACCGTCGACGACCAGCGCAGTGGTGACTACCTTGTCAGCGGCGACGGCGCGATCCTGCGCGTTTCTGCCGGCCCGCAACGGCTGGTGACGCGCACCAATACGGATTCGGACACCTCCCCGCTTCTGTCGGTTGGTGATTCCGACCTCGAAGGCAATTCGCTCTTGCTGGAATCGAGCAGTGATCTCACCGCCTCGCCTGATGCGAAACTGAAGGCAGACTTTCTCGCGCTGGGTGCCGGCAAGGTCACCTTCACATCGAACGGCGACGGACTCTCGGGCCTCGTCATCACGCCGGAGCTTCAGGCTCTGTTCTCGCAGGCCCGATCGCTGACCATCCGGACGCCGGGTACAATCGATTTTTCCTCCGGGACCTACATCTTCCGAAACCTGGCACTCGACACGCCGGGCCTCCTGCTCCGCGACGGCAACGACGTCACGATCGAGGCGGGAACGCTCAGCCTTTCGAACAGTGCCGCAACCATGGATACCTGCGGTTCCGATAGCGCACCGGATTGCGGCAGCGGCGCTCTCGAGATCGATGCAACGGAAATCGATTTCCAATCGGGAACCCTGCGCACCTTTGGCTTCGGCGGCAATGTCACGCTCAATGCGGCGAACGGGATTCTTGCCAAAGGAACGTCGACCTTCGACGCCGGCTCTGCTTCGCTCGCGTTGAACACGCCATTCGTCGGCGACGGATTCACCGCACCGGCTCCCGGGCAAAGCGCTCCGATACCGGACTTGTCGCTCGTGACCACGGGCGCCGTAACGATTGCCAATCCGAATGGCACGGCTATCGATCCGATCGCCGGCACGCCGGGCTCTTCGCTCTCCATCAGCGGCGAGTCCGTTTCGGTGACCGGAACGACGCTTCGCGCGACCGCCGGCCATCTCGACATCACGGCACAGACCGGAATTATCGTCGGTGACGGCACGGTGCTGAGCACCCC
>DATIYG010000126.1:0-24706 GCA_035517755.1 Rhizomicrobium sp.
TCCACGAATTCGGCCATGCCCTGCACGGCCTGTTCGCCAACAGCAAGTACGCGACGTTATCCGGCACCAACACGGCGCGCGACTGGGTGGAATTCCCCTCGCAGTTCAACGAGCACTGGGCGCTCTATCCCGACGTGCTCATGCACTACGCGGTGAACTACAAGACCGGCGCGCCGATCCCGCAGGCCCTCGTCGACAAGATCAAGAAGTCGCAGACCTGGAACCAGGGCTATGAGCTTGGCGAACTGCTGGCGGCCTCCGAACTCGACATGCAGTGGCACATGCTGACCCCGGACCAGAAGGTGAGCGATGTCGACACCTTCGAGGCGAACGCGCTGAAGGCGACGAACACCAACTTCACTTATGTGCCGTCGCGCTACCGCTCGAGCTACTTCCTGCACATCTGGTCCAATGGCTACGCCGCGGGCTACTACGCCTATCAGTGGACTGTGATGCTCGACGACGACGCCTATGCCTGGTTCAAAGCGCATGGCGGAATGAATCGCGCCAATGGCCAGCGATTCCGCGACATGATCCTGTCGAAGGGGCGCACCGAGGATTACGGCCCGATGTTCCGCGCCTTCTACGGCAAGGATCCGGACATCGGTCCGATGCTCGAACACCGCGGCCTGAAGCCGGTGACGGATTCGAAGGCGCCAGCGGCCGCACCGGCTCCCACAGCGGCAAGCTCGGCGCACACCGGCAAGTAGGCGCAAGAACAATCGGCCTTCTCCAGACCCTCTCCCCGAAATCGGGGGGAGGGTCTTTCTTTTCCGTCAAACGAAATCATCCGCTTGCGGCGCAACTTGCCGCGGGCGTAAAGCGCTGGTGACGCCATCCAAGCCAGCGAGGATCCCGACATGGACATGACCAATCTCGGCAAGACCGGCCTCAAGGTCTCGCGCATCTGTCTCGGCTGCATGACCTATGGCTCGCCCAAATGGCGCGACTGGGTGCTGGATGAAGAGGCGAGCTTTCCCTTCATCGCACGGGCCTTCGAATCGGGGATCAATTTCTTCGACACGGCCGACATGTATTCCGACGGCGCGAGCGAGGAGGTGCTGGGCCGGTCGCTGAAGCGGCTGGGCGCGCGGCGCGAGGAAACCGTGATCGCCACGAAGGTGTTCAACCCGATGGGCAGGACACCCAACGAGATGGGCCTTGCGCGCAAGCACATCCATCACTCGATCGATACGAGTTTGAAGCGGCTGGGCACCGACTACGTGGACCTCTACCAGATCCACCGCTTCGATCCGACCACGCCGGTCGAGGAAACCATCGAGGCACTGCACGATGTGGTGAAAGCGGGCAAGGCGCTCTATGTCGGCGCCTCGTCGATGTTTGCATGGCAGTTCGCGAAATACCTCTATCGCGCCGACGCCATGCGCATGACGCGCTTCGTGGCGATGCAGAACCACTACAATCTCGTCTATCGCGAGGAAGAGCGCGAGATGATGCCGCTGTGCCGCGATCAGGGGATCGCCGTGATCCCGTGGAGTCCCCTGGCGCGCGGGTTCCTTGCCGGCAACCGGCGCAAGGAGGATCGCGGCGAAACCACGCGCGCGAAGTCCGATCAGTTCGCCCACATGATGTATTATCAGGACAGCGACTTCACCGTGGTGGAACGGGTGAGCCAGATCGCGGCCAAGCGCGGCGTCTCCAATGCGCAAGTGGCACTGGCGTGGCTGCTGCAGCAACCGGGCGTGACGGCGCCGATTGTCGGCGCCTCCAAGGCGCATCACCTGGACGATGCGATCGCCGCCGTGTCGCTCAAGCTCGACCCGGGTGAGTTGAAATCGCTGGCGGAACCCTACACGCCGCATCCGGTTCTCGGTCACCGCTAGCCGAATTCACGGACGCAGGGAAAAAGAACAAGGGGCCCGTTCGGGCCCCTTGTCGCATCCATTCGCGTTGCCTGAGACCTATTGGCCCGGGCAGATGCCGTGCTCCTTGTTGTCGAAGCTCAGCCAGCCGTTCACCGAAGGATAGGGCGTCGGATAGCCGAAATATCCGATGAAGACCAAATCCTGCGGATGGTAGGTCGTCTTGCCGACCTTGAACGGGAAGGTGCCGAACTGCGACAGAGTCTCGAGCGGGTCGCCGACTTCGAGAATGCTGTTGTCGTTGCAGTTCACATGGTTGTTGGTGAACGGATCGTCCAGCCATTCGCCGACTTCATGCGACAAGGCCGAGATGTCTTCGGAGAAGTCGCCCGACTCGGTGACCATTGTGGTGTAGCCGAAGGTCTGGGTGCCGGAGCGCGCGCTGTGATAGCCGCCGATGCAGCAGCCGCCCGACGTCAGATAGACGTCGTCGCTGATGAAGAGCGGGAACATGTTCGGCTTGATCTGCTTGGTATGCGAGTTCAGATAAGCAAGGATCGCGCTGTTCATGTGATTGAAGTCGTACTGCCCAGTCGGGATCGTTCCCCAGGGATTGGTGATCACGGAGCCGAGATTGTCGGGAACGGTGATCACGAGGGTCGGCATCACCGTCTTGATCTTGAGCAGCACGTGGTAGTCCGGCTCGCCCTGCACCGTCGACCAGAAATTCCCGCGCTGGAAAGCGTCGATATACTGGGTCGTACCGACGTCCACCGTACCGGACTTGAAGTCCGCCGCTTTGAAGATCGGCGAACTCTTCATGAAGTTGATGACGCTCTTCGCGCCGATCGTATCGACAGTCGGGTCGAACAGCTTGTTGCCGTAGGTGGCGCTGTACTGGAAGGAGACCGGAATCACGACCACCTGGACCGTCGTCGTGGTGTCGGTCGAAGTCGGATCGGTGCCGACCATCTTGAAAGTGATTTTGCGGCTCGTCTGGTCAGTGAAGCTGCCGCTCCAGACGGTCAACGCCTTGCTCGGCGTCTCGTTTGGATTGGCGGGCTGCAATGCCATCGGATAGACGGCGAACATCGGCCTGGCGGTCGTGTCCTTCGCATCGGCCGTGGCGGTCAGCCCGAGCGATGCACCTACAGAAGTCGCCAGCAAGGCCAGCGACGCGATACGCGATTTCATTCGAGACTCCCCTTCAAAGGTTCGGATGTTTCGGAGGATGGAGATCACCCCAGCCAGGTGAAGGCTATCAAGGAGTCGCGCCGCCGACCAGAGCCGGCCCACAAATATCGGAGGGCGAGAACGTGAGATCGAAGGCTTCTGGTGAATTGGGAAACAGCGTGATGAAAGACAAAGGGGGCCCATCCGGGCCCCCTTTCAATCGGTTTGGCTGCGTCCGTATTTCACTGACCGGGGCAGACGTTTGTCATCATGTTGTCGAAGCTAAGCTGATTGTTGACCGATGTCGTGATTGGCGCGCCGAAATAGGCGAGGAACACGAGATCCTGCGGATGATAGGTAAATCCGCCCTCGGTCAGCGTGAACGTGCCATAGTTGGCGAATGTCTCGAGCGGGTCGCCAACTTCGAGAATGCTATTGTCGTTACAGTTCACGTGGTTGTTGGTGAACGGATCGTCCTGCCATTCGCCGACTTCGTGCGACAGCGCATCGATATCTTCGGAGAACGAGCCGTTCTCGGTGACCATGGTGGTGTAGGAGTAGGTCTGGCCGCCCGGAGGTCCGCCGCGCGCGCTGTGATAGCCGCCGATGCAGCAACCACCCTGTGTGAGGAAGACGTTGTCCGTGATGAAGAGCGGGAGCGTATCCGGTTTGATATCGGAGTGCGAGGAGATGTAGCTGTTCAGGATCGGGTCGAACGCATTGATGTTCATCGTGCCGACCTTGATCGTGCCGAACGGATTGGTGATGACCTTGCCCTGCGAGGAGGTGGGGGCAATCTTGAGCGGCTTTTCGACCTTCACGATGTGCAGAAGCACGTGATAGCTCGATTCACCGGACACGCCGACATTCCAGAAATTCGCGCGCTGGAAAGCGTCGATGTACTGCGTGTTGCCGATGTTCTGGGCGGCGATCGTGAACTGGTTGTTGGTGAAGACCGGCGACTGTTTCATCCGGGCGAGGACCGTCACGCCGTCCGGATACTTGTCCTTCTTGGGGTTGAAGGTCATGTTGCCGTTGGTGGCGCCGAAGACCATTTTGATCGGAATAACGATGACATTGACTGTCGTCGTCGTATTCGTCGAAGTCGGGTCTGTCCCGACCATGACAAAGTGAATGGCGTGGCCCGTCAGATCGGTGAACCCGCCGCTCCATTGTACGAGCTGGGACGCCTGGTTGATCGGCGCGATGTGGCCTGGCGCATTGGCAGGAACGACAACGAACATCGGTTTGGCGGCCGGGTTCCTTGCATCGGCCGTGGCGGCAAGCCCGAGCGATGCAACTACAGAAGTCGCCAGCGCAGCCAGCGACGCGAAACGCGTTTTCATGCGAGGGTCCCCTTCAAGGTTCGCGAGGTTTCGGAAGATTCGGAGATCTTGCCCCAACCGGACGCGAACCTATCATGCAGTTCACGTGGCGGCACGATGAACGTGATGAAAGGTGCATTTCATAAAGTTCATGATGCTATCGGACATTACGGAATCATTGCACGAAACCATCTCCCACGAGACAAGATGAAAAGAACAAGGGGCCCTTGCGGGCCCCTTTCCTTATTCGGGTTTGTCCCATGTTTCACTGACCGGGACAGACGTGTGTCATCTGGGCGTTGAAGCTGTACTGATTACCGACCGATGTCGTGATCGGCGCGCCGAAGTAGGCGAGAAACACGAGATCCTGGGGGTGGAAGGTAAAGCCGCCTTCGGTCAGCGGGAAGGTGCCGAATTCGCCGATCGGCACGAGCGGATCACCGACCTCGAGGATGCTGTTGTCATTGCAGTTCACGTGGTTGTTGGTGAACGGATCATCCTGCCATTCGCCGATCTCGTGCGACAACGCGGAGATGTCTTCGGAGAACGAACCGTCCTCAGTGACCATCGTGGTGTAGGAGTAGGTCTGGCCGCCGGGAGGACCTCCGCGGGTGCTGTGATAACCGCCGATGCAGCAGCCGCCTTGCGTGAGGAAGATGTTGTCCGTGATGAAGAGCGGGAGGACGTCAGGATGGATATCAGCCGAGTGCGAAGTGATGTAGCTGTTCAGGATCGGGTCGAATGCATTGATGCTCATTTCACCGACCGGAATGGTGCCAAACGGGTTGGTCACGACGTGACCCTGCGACGATGTCGGGCTGATCTTGAGCGGTTTCATCACCTTCACGATGTGAAGGAGAACATGATAGCTCGGTTCACCGGACACACCGACATTCCAGAAATTGCCGCGCTGGAAGGCGTCGATGTACTGGGTGTTGCCGATGTTCTGCCCGGCAACAGTGAACGGGTTGTTGGTGAAGATCGGCGATTTCTCCATCCGCTTCAGGACTTTGATACCGTCCGGGTATTTGTCCTTCTTGGGGTTGAAGGTCATGTTGCCGTTGCTGGCGCCGTATTTCATGATGATCGGGATGACAACGACGTTGATGGTCGTCGTCGTGTTCGTCGAAGTCGGATCGGTTCCGACCATGGTGTAGTGAATCGCGTGGCCGAGCAGGTCGGTGAATCCGCCGTTGAATTGCACGAGCTGGCTGGCCTGATTGATGGGTGCGATGTGGCCCGGCGCGTTCGCCGGAACGACTGTGAACATCGGCTTCGCGCCGGTCGATCTCGCATCAGCGGTCGCCGCAAGACCCATTGATGCGATTACTGATGTCGCTAGCAACGCCAGCGACGCAATACGCGCTTTCATGCGTGGTCCCCTTCAAAGGTTCGGAGGTTTCGGAAGGATCGGGGAAGGCCTCCCCAACCCTTCGTTGAACCTATCATCGGGGTAATGTTTCGGCCAGCAAAATTAACTTATATCAAAATGTTGCGCGCAAACGTGTCATAAGTTAATTAAATTGCGCTCAGCGGCGCTGTGGCGGCGCGGTCCCCGAATCGGCCGGTTGCGCAGGCTGGAGCTGAGGCGTGGCCGGCACAGGCGTCGTCGAGCTCGATTGTGGTGCAGCTGCTGGAGGCGGCGCGGCCACCGGGGTGGTCTGAGCCGGTAGGCTCTGCGTCGTCGCCTCGGGCACCTGGCTCCAGCCGCCGCCGAGCGCCTTGAACAGTCCGACGTCGGCCTGGATGCGGGCGAGCTTGATCTGCACGAGCTCATCCTGGGCCGTGAACAGGGTCTGCTGAGCCGTCAACAGGTTCAACAGGTCGGTCACGCCTTCGCGATATTGCAGTTCGGAAATGCGGAAGGCCTCGGCCGATGCGTTCACCTGGTCGCGCTTGTAGCGTTCTTCATCCGCGAGGCTCGACACCTGGCCGAGCGTGGTTTCCACGTCGGACAGCGCGTTCAGAACGGTGCTGCGGTAGGTGGCGACCAGCTCTTCCTGCTGCGCCTTGGTCAGATCGTATTGGCTCGCCAGCAATCCACCGTCGAAGATCGTCTGCAGGAGACTTGCGCCGATGCCCCAGCCGAACGCCCCGTTCTTGAAAAGCGATCCAAGCGTGGAACTCGTCACCCCGCCAGAGCCCGTTAAGCTGAGATCGGGGAAGAATGCGGCACGGGCCGCGTCTACGTTGGCGTGCGCGCTGGCGAGATTGGCTTCCGCTTCCGCCACGTCGGGGCGGCGGCGCAGAAGTTCGGACGGCAGGCCGGGCGCGACAGTTGGAACGGCAATGCCGTTCAAATTCTTGGCCTCGACGACCAGGCCCTCCGGAACGCGGCCAAGCAGAATGGCAAGCGCATAGCGGGCTTCGCGCTCCTGCTCCTCGAGCGGAGGGATGGCGCTCTGAACTGCCGCAAGAACGGCCTGCTGCTGCGCAAGATCGAGTCGCGAGGATACGCCGTTGGCGACCTTGGCCTGAACAATGGTCAGAATGCGTTTGGCGGCGTCCTCGTTCTGGTGCGCGATTTCGATGCGCTCCCGCAGCGCCAGCACGTCGAGATAGGTGGTCGCGACCGCCGAAACGGTGGTGAGCGCCACGACCTCCTGCGCGTATTGCGAGGCCTTGAGCAATTCGTCGGCCGAGCGAAGATTGGCGCGCGCTTTGCCCCAGAGATCGATCTCGTATGTGGCGTTGCCGGTGAGGCTGAAGTTATTGCCAGTCACGGATTGGGTGATGGTCTTGTGCGTAATGGGATCAGCGAAGGTGGTCGAGCTTTTGCCTCGCTGGGCGTTTCCTTCCAGATCGATGGTCGGGAAAAGGGCGGACCGTGCGATGTCGGTCTGCTGTTCGGCCTCCAGCACCCGGGCGGCGGCGGCCGCCATGTCCAGATTGTCCGTCTGCGCGGATGCGACAAATCCGGTCATTTCGTCGCTGTTGAACGACTTCCACCATTCGGCCGCAGGCCAGATTTGTGCGTTCGAAACCGTGGGCGAGCTGAAGTTGGATGGCACGTATTTCGGCGCCAGAACTTGGGGAACCTCGGTCTGGCAGGCCGCCAGGGCCACGGCCAAGGCAACAACAGAGGCAGATTGCAGCAGCAATTTCATCAGACTACTCGCTCGTCACGCTTTTTTGGGATCCGCGCACCCGCGCTCTTAATACCCTGTGCCCGTCCCAATACAAAGGTCGCCCTAGAAGGGAGATTTAGGAGGCCCGCGCCTTGCCGCAAGGCCTGTCACGACCGGCAGGGTGGTCATGCCTTCAATGAGCGGGGCTCAGGGCTTCGCAATAGTGCCTCTGCCCGGCGAAAGAATGGGCGACCGAACATAGCTCCAGTTTCGGGGACCAAGAGCCGGTTCGGCCGCCCGCGCAGCCGCGCTGTTGTGGAGCGCCGATAAGTAGCGCAGCCGCGACACCGTCTTCCTTCGGGGAGAACCTCGATGCACTTGCCGGCTTGCTCAGGTCTTTGATTCGACGTTGAGATTTCATCGAGCCGCATTCCCGTTCACGCTGGCGAGGCCGAGATTGGTCCCTCGGGGGTCTCAGGGAAAGGTCAGGTCCGGGATGAAATTGTATCAGTCTGTCGCGAGGCGGACGGCGCGCTCATCTCGCGAAAAGAAAATTGAGTGAGTCGAAAAAGAAACGCGGCGCTGGAGGATCGCCGCGTTTCAGGTCCGCTTCAATCAAACAGACGTGCGCTATGCACCGCCGCCGGTGTGCCGCACCACCTTGAAGCGCGATAGCTGCTCGGTCGCGAGCGTGAAGTCTGGCTGAAGCTCGACGGCCTTCTTATAGTCCTCATAGGCGCCGCGGATATTGCCCATCGCTTCGTCGACGATTGCGCGATCGTAATAAGCGATGTGAGGCCGCCGCGCCCCCATCTCGATTCCGCGATTGATATCCTGGAGCGCATCGTCATATCGCCTGAGCGCGATGTAGGTCGCGCCACGATCGACGTAACCTTCGCTCAGACTGGAATCGATGCCGAGTCCGGTGTTGTAATCCGCGAGCGCTCCTTCGGCGTCGCCCGCGCGCGAACGGAGGATGCCGCGATTGACGTAGGTCGCAGCCTTGTCGCGCGCGCTCAACGTCTCGTTTTCCAACGCGTAGGTGCAGGTCTGGATGCCGGTGTTGGCGTCGGCATCGAATTCGGCAGACTGATAGCAGTTATTGGCGATCGAGTTCCCGAGTACGCTGATTGCCGCGCCGGCAGGCGCACACATCAGGAGAGCGAGGGCTGTTCCCGCCAGAAGGAATTGGGATTTCATGGTCGGCTCCATCAATTAGGCCCATGAATCCTATACCCGCCGACAGGGTGCTGCCACGCGTGGCACGATCACTGGGCCGTGACTGCCACTTGCCGATTGCAGAAAACTGCAAGGCAAGTCAGCCTCTTGCAGCATATCTACAATTTTCTGAAATCCGGGAAACCTTCACTTCGAGGTGAGCACGGCATGAACTGGTCCTACATTGCGCCCATTCTTCTCCTAAGCATGTCGAACGTCTTCATGACGTTCGCCTGGTACGGTCAGCTGAAATATCCGAGTGCGCCGCTATGGGCGGTCATCCCGATCAGCTGGGGCATCGCGTTCTTCGAGTATTGCCTCGCCGTGCCGGCGAACCGTATCGGCTATCAGGTCTACTCCGGCGCACAGCTCAAGACGATGCAGGAGGTGATCACACTCGTCGTGTTTGCCGTCTTCTCCGTCGCGTATCTGGGCGAGGCTCTGCGGTGGAATCACCTCGTGGCGTTCGCGTTTCTTGTGCTCGCCGCCTACTTCGGATTCACCAAGTGGTGATCAGGGGTGCCAGGGATTGGCGCTGAAATCCGAAACCGCCCGCAGCGGAATTCGAATTCCCGGGCGCCGTTCCAGATAGACGATCACGGCCATCTTTTTCGATGATGCATCCCATTCCATTTGGGGAGCGACGCCGCCAGGCTTGCGAAACGCCGAACCGTCGAATTCGAACTCACGCGGCGTCACACTGCTCCAGGCGTCCGCCAGTTCGGAGGCGATGCGATCATGCATTGCGGATCGCTCGTCATTGCCCGCCGGCGGAAAGTCGATGGCGTCGGGCGCGCTGAGGAAGATGTTGCCGGATGCATTGATCTCGAGCCGGGCGGCAACCACAACATCGGATGAGTCGTAGGTACCTTCCCATCGGCCAACGGGCGGCTTGGCGTGCGAGCACGCTACCGCGCCCACAACACACAGACTGATCGCAAAAACGATCCCCGCAATCCGCATGGCTTTCGCTCGCAGACTCGAACCTGGAGACTAGTGCGCCAGGATTGAGAAAGGGTAACGCGCTTGCTAGGTCAAAGGCTGGAGGGCCCGTAAATGGCGCATTTGCCGCCTGGATTTCTGAGTGAGTCGCTGAAGCGGATTCAGCCGTCGCCGACCATTGCGGTGACCCAGAAGGCGCGCGACCTGAAGGCCGCCGGCCGCGACGTCATCGGCCTTGGCGTGGGCGAACCCGACTTTGACACACCTGACAACATCAAGGAGGCGGCCATCGCCGCCATCCGCCGCGGCGAGACGAAATATACCGCGGTCGAGGGCATCCCCGAACTGCGCAAGGCGATCGCGGCGAAGTTCAGGCGCGAAAACGGTCTCGACTACAAGCCGGAACAGACCTTCGTCGGCCCCGGCGGCAAGTCGATCATCTTCCACGCCCTGCTGGCCACGCTGAATCCCGGCGATGAAGTGATCGTGCCGGCGCCGTACTGGGTAAGCTATCCGGACATCGTGCTGCTCGGCGGCGGCAAACCGGTGATCGTGGAGACGAAGCTGGAGCATGGCTTTCGCCTTACGCCCGCCGCGCTCGAGGCCGCGATCACGCCGAAGACCAAGTGGCTGATCTTCAATCAGCCCGGCAATCCTACCGGCGCCTGCTACACGCGCGAGCAACTGAAGGCGCTGACGGATGTGCTGCTCAGGCACAAGCATGTGTGGATCCTCACCGATGATATGTACGAGCATCTCGTGTTCGGCGGATTCAAGTTCCACACCGTGGCCCAGGTCGAGCCGCGTCTGTACGAACGCACACTGACGATGAATGGCGTGTCGAAGGCGTATGCCATGACGGGCTGGCGCATCGGCTATTGCGGAGGACCCCAGCCGCTCATCAGGGCCATGGCGAAGCTGCAATCGCAATCGGCAACCAATGCATCGTCGGTCTCGCAATGGGCGAGTGTGGAGGCGCTGAACGGCCCGCAGGACTTCATCCCGAAATTTCAGAAGGTGTTCGAGGAGCGTCGCGATCTTGTGGTGTCGATGCTCAACCAGACGCGCGGGATCGAATGCCCGAAGCCGGAAGGCGCGTTCTACGTCTATCCCTCGATCCGCAAGCTGATCGGCAAGCGCGCACCGTCCGGCGCCGTCATCGAAACGGACGAGGATTTTGCCCGCGAATTGCTGGAGAGCGAGACGGTCGCGGTGGTGCACGGCGCGGCGTTCGGACTGTCGCCGTTCTTCCGCATTTCCTATGCGACTTCGAACGATCTGCTGGAAGAAGCGTGCCGGCGCATTCAACGGTTCTGCGCGAGCCTGGTGTGAGACGTTGGTCTTCCGCCGCCTAAGGGTGCGTTGACTCCCAATTCATGCAGTTCCGGAACGTCCCGTCGTAGATCTGATCCAGCATATCGTCGTCGTAATCGTTGGCCTCGGCGTCGTCCCGGCGTTGCTGCGCGATCTGCTTGCAATGCGCCTCCGCGTTCGCCGTCTGCTGGCGTGCGCGCTGCTGGGAAAACAGCGGCGGCGCTTCCTGTTCGGGCTGGGCCTGCGGTGGGGTAACGGGCGGCGGCACCGCTGCCGAAGCGACAACGGTCGGTTCGGGTTGGGGCGGCGGAGGACGGGACGGTGGCGGCGGTTGCTCCACGACCGGTGCGGACCTGTCCGAAGCGGGAGGCGGTGCCGGAGGAGCGGCGACCACGGGCGGCGTCTCATCTGGAGGCGGCGCGACGTCCCCGGAACCGGTGTCCGCCGTGGTCTTCGGGGGCGGTGCGCTGGCCGCCGGAATGGACGGTGCCGGGCTTGGGGGCGGAGTTTCCGTGACCGCGATGGGGCGCGGGGGTGCGGGCGCTTCCGTCGTGGCGGCCTCCGCGACCTGGGATGGCGGCTCGGCAGCCGCGTTTGGCGCAGCGTGCCCCACATTCACATGTGTGGGCTTCTCGTAAGTGAGAAGGTAACGCTGATCGTCCTCACTGCAGGCGCCAAGCACAGTCAGAAGCGCGATCAGGCACATGGCGCGCACGGTTGGTTCCCTTTTCGGTTTCCGAAGCTTAACCGATACGGCCCGAGGGCGCGACAAGCCCGATCATCCACTGCGGCAATCTCGTTTTCCCCGTCAACCCCTTGCCCGCACCGCCAATCGGCGCGAACATTTCTTCCAGAAAGCGGGGCGCGTGACGCCGCCCAATGCCTTGGGAAACCAGCGCCCGCCGCGCCTCGAACCCCGATGTGTAACGGGGTAATGGAGGCGGTTATGCCGAAAAAGAATGGAGGAAGTGGGCCACGTACTGTGGCCGTGGTGGGACCTTACGGCAGCGGCAAGACCACGTTGCTCGAGTCGATCCTGTGGTCGACGGGTGCCGCGCCGCGCAAGGGTTCCATCGCGCAGAAGAACACCGTCGGCGACTTCACGCCGGAAGCCCGCGCCCGCCAGATGAGCGTTGAGGTGAATGTCGCGACGACCAAATATCTCGACGAAAGCTTCACCTTTCTGGATTGCCCCGGCTCCATCGAATTCCTGCAGGATACGCTGAACGTGCTCCCCGGCGTCGACGCCGTCGTCGTCGTGTGCGAACCGGACAGCCACAAGGTGCAGATGTTGAAGCCCTTTCTGAAGCGGATCGGCGATCTGGGCATCCCCCATTTCCTCTTCGTCAACAAGATCGACAAGGCGACCGGCAATGTGCGCGATCTGCTCGTGCAATTGCAGGAAGCGAGCGACAAGCCGTTGCTCATGCGCCAGATCCCGATTTCGCAAAACGGGATCATCACCGGGTTCGTCGATCTCGCGCTCGAGCGCGCATTCGTCTACCGCGAGCACGCAAACCCCGAAGTGATCGAGCTCAAGGGCGACACCAGGGATGAGGAGAAGCAGGCGCGATATCAGATGCTCGAGAAGCTCGCCGATTTCGACGAGCACCTCATGGAAGAATTGCTGTCCGACATCGAGCCGGCGCGCGACGAAGTGTTCGAGGATCTGTCGAAGGAACTGGCGCAAGGGCTCGTGGTGCCTGTGTTGCTGGGGTCGGCAGAGGGCGACAATGGCGTCGAACGCCTGCTCAAGGCGCTGCGCCATGAAGTTCCGGACGTTGCCGCCGTCACATCGCGCCTTGGCCTCAAGTCGAATGGCGAAGCTGTCGTGCAAGTGCTGAAAACGTTCAACGGCTCGCACGGCAAGCTTTCGCTGGCGCGCGTGCTGTCCGGAAACCTGAAGGATGGTGCAGTGCTGCACACGCATGACGGCAATGATGCACGCGTCGGCGGTATGTTCGCGCTCAAGGGCGATGCGCAGACCAAGCTCGGTGAAGCCCACGCCGGCGACACCGTGGCGCTTGGACGCCTGGAAGGTGTGGCCACGGGCGAGATGCTGTCGAGCGCGAAGGGTGCCGTGCCCAAGGTCGGGATCGAACAGCTGCCGCCGGTCTATTCGCTCGCCATCGAGGCCACAGATCGAAAGGATGAGGTCAAGCTCACGACGGCAATCCACAAGCTGCAGGAAGAAGACCCCTCGCTGCATTTCGAGCAAGACGCGGAGCTGCAGCAGATGTCGCTGGTCGGGCAGGGCGAGATGCACCTGAAGGTCGCGGTCGAGAAGATGGCCAGCAAGTACGGCCTCAAGATCGCCACACACACGCCTCGCGTTCCCTACAAGGAGACGATCCGCAAGCCGCATCGTCAGCACGGCCGCCACAAGCGGCAATCCGGTGGCCATGGCCAGTTCGGCGACGTGCACGTCGAGATCGCACCGCTGCCGCGCGGTTCCGGCTTCGTGTTCGAGGACAAGATCAAGGGCGGCGTGGTGCCGCGCCAGTTCATTCCCTCCGTCGAGAAGGGCATCGTCGACTACATGAAGGAAGGACCGCTCGGTTTCCCCGTGGTGGACTTCACGGTCGCGCTGGTCGACGGCTCCTACCACACAGTCGACTCGTCGGATGCCGCATTCCAGACGGCCGCGCGCATCGCGATGCAGGAGGGTATGCCGAACTGCTCGCCCGTCCTGCTCGAACCCATCATGCATGTGCGCATCCACGTGCCGAATGACGCGACCTCGAAAGTGAACCAGGTGGTGAGCGGCCGGCGCGGTCAGTTGCTCGGCTTCGATGCCCGCCCCGGCTGGAATGGCTGGGACACGGTCGAGGCGCAGATGCCGATGTCCGAATTGCACGGATTGATCATCGATCTTCGCTCGCTGACGCAAGGCGTCGGCACGTTCGAAACGAAGTTCGATCATCTCGCGGAACTGTCCGGCAAGATCGCCGAACAGATTGTCCAGCAGCGAAAGGCGGCTGCATAACCAACGTCGAGGAGAGCCATGACGACCGTGACACCAGGCGAAGGCCTGTTTCATTCGCGTATTCGTGCTGCGTCAAAGAATCTGTTCTGGGTCGGGCTGCTGATGACCATCGTGGGCATCGCCGCCATCGTGTTCCCGATGGTGTCGACGCTCGCAACCGCGCTCTTTGTCGGATGGGTCATCCTGTTCGCCGGTGTGTTTCTGTTGGTGGGCGCGTTCTCCGTCCACGGAACCGGTCCGTTCTTCGGGGCGCTTCTGACGTCGCTGCTGATGATCGCGGCCGGAGCGTATCTCCTGTTCCACCCTCTTGCCGGTGCGCTGGTGATCACCATTGTGGTCGGCATCCTGTTCCTGATCGAGGGAGCGGTGGAGTTGGGACTTTCCTTCGAGATGCGGCCCAATCCGGCGTGGATCTGGATGCTCATCTCCGGGCTCGCCAGCATTGTTCTGGCCATCGTGATCGCGGTGGGACTGCCCGCCATCTCGGAGGTGGCGCTCGGCATCCTGCTCGGCGTCAATTTCCTGACGACGGGGATCAGTTACCTGCTGACATCGCGCGCACTCACCTAGATGCGAAAGCAACGAGCCGGGGCACACCCGGCTCGTTGCGTTTCTCCGCCGATCGTTCCCGAGACTTCAGCTTCGCGGCTGTTCGATCGTGTTTTCCGCGATTGTGCGGTCCGAGATAAAAATTGCATTTCCCCTGCGCCCCGCCGGGCGTCTCGGATCGATGCGTTGATTGTGGATTCTGAACAATCGATAACCGAGGGAATCGAGATAGGTCTGGAATTCGTGAAGCGGAATGTGCCGCTTGTCATGGAGCTGCAGGCCGACTTCGAGCTGCAGGATCGCCACCTTCTGCTCCCTCAGCATCGCTTCAAAACCGCGGCAGACCTTTAGATCGAATCCCTCGGCGTCGATTTTCAGAAAGTCGATGGCGGAAATGCCCTGGCCGGCGCAAAAGTGCTGCCCCGTCTCAACCTCGACCTCTTCCTGTGCGACGTCGCCCGGCGATGAATCGGCGACAATCCGGTTCATGGTGCCGAGCGGCTTGGACGACATTCGCGCCCGGCTGCGCTGATCTCCGAAGGCAAGGCGGAAGCACCTTGTGTCCGTGTCGGATGCGACATTCGCTTGCAGCCGCTCGAACGTGGACTGCACGGGTTCGAACGCAAGGATCGACGCATCCGGCCATACTCTGCGAAACAGCCGCACGGTTTGGCCGGTGTTTGCGCCCACGTCGAATATGGTTCGAACGTGCAGGCGAGGGACTCTTTCCGCCAGCTCCCGAAGCTCGGCGCCTTCAGAAGACATAGGCTTCGCCGATCCTCCCCGACAGATGCTCGTTCATGCCGTTTCCTTTCGACGGATCAGTTGCGCCGGGGGCACAACCCGCGGAACCTGGTGACGATCAGCGTGGGGCAAGTCACGCGTTCGCAAGTTCGCCATCAAGGTCCTTCTTGCTCACAGTGAGGCGCGCGACGCACAGCTCGAAATTGGCTGCTGCATCCTCCGGCCGATAGGACAGTTCGCCAACCGGCTGATTGAGGGTGAAGAATTTGAATCCCTCATAACAGGGCCAATTCGATTGTATGACCGGAATCGCGCCGCACAGAATCGACTCGAAAAAGCGGTAGCTCCAGATTTGGTCGCCATCGGGACAAAGACTGAAAACAGTATTCCCCAGCATTGCGTGATAGTCTTCGTCCCAGACTTTCATGGGAAACGCCCGTCCCCGTTCGGAAAAGAAAATGGCTATGCGGTTACCTCTGGAAAGAGCCTCACTGAGGCGGTTGGCCATGTTTTCGCGGGGTCCAAGTGTGGGGATCGAAGGCACGGAATGAAAGTTGCGGAGGTGCCAGTCCGACAGGGTGCGGGCGCGGCCCCAGTGACTGAGCCCTATGAAACTGAATTCAATCTCTCGTTTCGGGGCCCAAAGCTTCTTGCAGTGATCTGCAATCTCGCGCGGAATAATGAGGGGCCGCTCAATTCGACCAAGTCGTGTCAGAGGCTTTAGCGTGTCGATGCCGATCAAATCGGACGAAATAGCCGTTCCCGCGCCCTGCCCCAGGGGGGCGGCAAAGATTTTCTGCAATTGGGATATCCCGCCGGAATATTCCGGACGCAGCGCTATTGGACGCGTTCCCTCGGCCATGGCATGAAGCAGTCGCCACTGCTGAACCGAGCGAATTTTTGCATCATAGTATAGCGCGTCCGCCATGAACCGCTTGTCTCCGCCGCCCGATCGCCGGATATCTTGGCATCCAGTCAGTGGTGGGGCAACACCGTCTGGCGCTTGCGAAGTTCGTGCAGTTAGCGCCCGGCCAGATGGCGGACGATGCGAGAGGTTGATATGTCCCAGGTCGAAATCCGGCTAAGGCAAGGTCGATACGAATTGCTGGCAAAGATGGACGGCACGACCCGAGTGGTGGGCAGGATCAGCCGCGACGGACTCGTGTATGAACCGAAGGACGAGCTCCAATCATTGGGCCGCGAGATAGCTGCGGAAGCAAATGAGAAGGCTGCGTCCATTCAGGAGGTTCACCGCGCTGAAACGGGAATGTTGATTGTGAACGCGCTGCGATTGCTGGATGAGTTGCAAAACTCGCTTAGCCTCAACGGTCCGGGCGACGCAACCGTTCTTCTTCAGCCGCTTGAGGCAGCGCTGGCGAGCACCTTGCGGAAGGTCCGCCGGGTGAATGAACTCACCCCCAAAACCTAGCGAAGAAATGGAAGACGAGACCGGCAAAAATGAATGAGGTTTCGAGGGCGGAGAAGGGGCTTGGGGACGCATCCCTGCGATTGGACGTGGACGAAACACTGCCCCTTCGTATCGCGCTGATCGGCGCCTTCGGGAACGGAAACCTCGGCGACAAATACCAGGCGCTGGCCATCGCGACAATCCTGCGCGAACTGGATCCGACCTGCTCAATATCTTCCATTTCAATGAACGGCCGCGATATCGTTTATCCGACCGACGGCATGGAGCTTGTGCCGCGGCCCAAGCTCGACGATTTTGAGACGCTGAACTCGTTCGATTTGCTGCTCGTTGGCGGCGGTGGATTGCTGGCGAGCCCCCACCGGCCCTTGCACAACGAGGCCTGGGTTGCGGGCATCCGCAAGCCCATGTGCGGCGTCGCGCTTGGCGTCACGACACAACATGCGCGCAACGCTGCGGCCTTCGTGAGGAGTTGCGCGGCGTTTTCCGTGCGTGACCGGTACTCGCAAAAATGCGCCTTGAAAGTGCGCAAGGACGTGCGTATCGCAATGGATCCAATATTGCTTGCGCCGCCGTTGCCGGGAGAAACTCCATCCCTTCCGGAAGAGCGCGAAGGTATCGTCTGGATTCCTGCAAAGCTCACACCGGAAACACGGCCCTTCTACGAGGATACGGTCAGGCGGCTGTTTCGCAGCGAAACCGATTGCGTCGTGGCGTTGAACGAGCCGAGCGACCGGAAAAGCGGCTTCGATGCGATGTTCGGGGCGAGCGTCCACTACGTCCAAACACTCGAAGAATTGACGGCATTGCTTGCCCGCGCGCGCCTGGTCGTGAGTGAGCGGTACCACGGCTGCATCTTCGCCATCCGTGCTGGATTGCCTTGTCTCGGTCTCGCCCTGCGGGGAGGCGGTGTAACCTCGAAAGTCAGGGGCCTGTACGAATGGATGGGCCTCGAGGAATGCGCTGTCGATATGGATACGACATTGCGGCGCCCAGAGATGCGAAAGCTCGCAGCTCAATCCTTTCGCAGATCCAATTTCCGCCCGGGATTGATCGCGCAAGCGGCCGCGTTGCGTGCCTATCTGGCGGATTGCCTGTCGATCGCATCTGCCGCGCGCCGGTAAGGTGCAGCAAAGAGCCGGGGCGAGGGGGTCGCTCCGGCTCCTGCTTGGGTGTCTCACGCCTAAGGGGAGGAAGGCGGAGGCTTGTCGCCGGCCGGGGGCTGGCCCTGGCGACCATCCTCAAAGTGGTCACCCTTGGTGCCGTTTCAAGAGCGGCGGACTAGAATTTCCAATCCTTCGCGGCGCGGACGATAAAGTCGCGGAACGCGGCCACGCGCTTGGATTGGCGGAGCGCATCGCAATAGACGAGGTGCACGTCGAAGGTCGGACCTTCGACGTCGGGCATGACGCGAATGAGGTGCGGCCGCTCGGATGCGACATAATCGGGCAGGGCGGCGATGCCCACATGGGCTTCGGTCGCGTGCAGGATGCCGGTGATGTTGTTGATGCGCAGCGCCCGGCCGTCGCCGTTGGACATGCGGCGCGTCGTGTCGATCAGCCAGTTCACATCGCGGATTTCCGGCGCCGCCGTCTCGCCGTAGGCGACAAGGGTGTGCCTGGCGAGCTCTTCCATCGTCTTCGGCGCGCCGTGACGGGCGAGATATTCGCTCGTCGCGTAGAGATGGTAGTGCACCGTGAACAGCTTGCGCTGGATGAGATCGGCCTGGACGGGCGCACGCATGCGGATGGCAAGATCGGCTTCCCGCTGGGCGAGATCGAGCTCGCGGTCCTCGAACACGAGATGGACCTTCAGCTCGGGATAATCGCGCAGGAACTCGTTGATGCGCGGCAGAAGCCAGTATGTACCCAATCCGTGGCTTGAGGTGATCTTGAGTGAACCGCGGGGTGCTGCCTGCGCGTTCTTCAGGGCCTCTTCCGCCTGCCCCAGGCGCGACAGCACGTCACTGACCGCGCCGTAGAGCAATTCGCCTTCGTCGGTCAGCGTAAGCCCGCGGGCGTGACGCTGAAACAGCGGCGTGGCGATTTCCTCTTCCAGCGCGCTGATCTGGCGGCTCACGGCCGATTGGCTGAGCGCCAGCATCTGCCCGGCATGGGTGAAGCTGCCGGCCGAAGCCACCGCGTGAAAGATCCTCAGTTTGTCCCAGTCCATGACGCCCTCCCGATCCGGCGCCTAGTGACCGCCGGCCAGAAACCTCTCGGCTTCCAGAGCTGCCATGCAGCCCATTCCGGCCGCGGTCACGGCCTGCCGGAACACCTTGTCCTTCACATCGCCCGCCGCGAACACGCCGGGCACATTGGTGCGCGTCGAGTCCGGAGCGGTGATCACATAACCGTCGCCGTCGAGATCGAGCTGGCCGAAGAACAGCTCAGTGGCCGGCGTATGGCCGATCGCGACGAAGAATCCGTCGATCTTCAGTGTGCGGGTTTCGCCAGTCTCGAGATTGCGAATCTTCGCACCGGTGACGCCGCGCGGATTCTCTGTACCGGTGACTTCATCCACGACGGAATCATAAATGATTTCAATTTTCGGATTGTCGGCAATGCGCATCTGATTGGTCTTGTCGGCGCGCAAGGTCGCGCGGCGATGGATCAGCGTCACCTTGTCGGCGAAGTTGGTGAGAAACAGGGCTTCCTCGGCGGCCGTGTTGCCGCCGCCGACGACAGCCACCTGCTTGCCGCGGAAGAAAAAGCCGTCGCAGGTGGCGCAAGCCGAGACGCCGAAGCCCTTGAACTTCTCCTCGCTCGGCAAGCCGAGCCAGCGCGCTTGCGCGCCGGTCGCGACGACGAGGGATTCGGCGATGTAGCGGTCGCCCGAATCGCCGATCAGGGTGAACGGCCGCTTCGCGAGGTCGACTGCCGTGATCGTATCCTGGATGATCGTGGTGCCGACATGCTCGGCCTGGGCCTGCATCTGCTCCATGAGCCACGGCCCCTGGATGGCCTCGGCGAAGCCCGGGTAGTTTTCGACCTCGGTGGTGATGGTGAGCTGGCCGCCCGGCTGAAGACCCGCGATCATGATGGGCTTGAGCATGGCACGAGCGGCATAAATGGCCGCGGTTGCGCCTGCCGCGCCACTGCCAAGAATCACAACCTTGGAATGGATATCCGCCATCGGCGCTCCCGAGGGACGCGCCCGCGCTGGCTTACGCGCGCCTTGCCCCTAGCCGTTGATATCGGGAGCGGGGACGCGCGCGTCAAGGAGCGATTTGATGCGCGCAGCGGCCCGTCCTGTTTCATCCAGGGGCACGTACGACCATTGCTCGACGTGACCTGCAAAGGGCCTCGTTATTCCACGCGCCGCCATGGATTGCTGGAATAGTTGCGCCTTCCTCTTCCCGCCCGGCAGGGAAAACACGTGCACGGGCTTCCCGGTGGTCGCGGCCTCGCAGATCATGTTGACCGAATCAGCAGTGACCACGAAGGCGTCAGCCCACGCCAACATGCCCAGATAGGGATTGTGGCCACTGCCATCCCAGATGAACGCGCCGGTTCCCTCAAGGTGCCTTTTGATGACCTCCGCGGAGGCGGGAGGCGTGCGGCGAGATGAGCTGAGCATCAATCCGTGGCCGGATGCGACCGTCCGCAACAGAGCGCCCAGCGTTTCCGCCGCGGCCGGATCGAGCGCGCCATGGGTTCGGCTTGAGCCGCCAAGCAGCACCGCGACCCGCGGCGCCGGTAACGGTTCGAACCTCGGAGCGAATTCGGTGCGGGCCGCAGCGAGGCGTTCGGGCGTGATCCTGTTCGGGCTGCCGACGATGGGAAACACGGTCGGACCGGAGAGCCCATCGTGTTCGGGCGGAATCACGAGATCGAACTTCGCTGGATCGATGCGCGGGTCCTGACATTGCACGGTCAGTGTCGCGCCACCGCTTGCTGCCTTCACGGCAAGGGAGAAGGGAATGCTTTGGCGGCCGCACCCAATCAGCAGCCGTGGCCATGGCGGCATCAGGCGATCGCTCGATCCGGTGACGTGGTCAAGAGGCGATCCGATCGTGTGCGGCGCCAACAAACGCCAGACCGGTTTCAGAGCAACATGAAACGTCCGGATTGGGAGTGGCAGCCGCTCGGCCAATCCCAGGCACTGGTTCTCCATGCCCGCGATGCCTTCCGTGACCACCCAGGTCTCATCTACCGATGTCATGCAAGCGTGCGGCCGGACAGGCGCTCCAGAATGCGCAGCGGCGACTTCGACTGGTCCACCATCGCCGCGACCGGCAAGTAGAAGGTCTGCTCGAACAGATGCTGACCGCCCGTCGCCGCGTGGCTGACTTTGTCCGTGTACACCATCCAGGTCGAGCCGGGCGGGAAGCTGAAAGCATTCTGCGTCACGTCGCGCTGATAGGTATCGTCCGCCTTCATCGTGTCGTGAATGCAGAGCATCGCGTGATCGTACGGCGTGCGGTACGATTTCGTGGCGCCGATCAGATTCATGGCCCAGGCGGCGCCGGGCACTCGACGGGGAACGTGACCTGCGAAGGTCTGCGCGACATCGTCGAAGGATGCGCCGAGGCGCCAATCGCGGCCCGAACCGTCCGGATTGACATTGGTGAACATGCGCAAAATCCGTTTGCCGGCCGTGGGCGTGGATGGAAACGCATCCACATGGAGCCGCGTATCATCCTTGCGCGGACTGAGGGCCCGGCCCTTGATTTCCGCCGGGCGGAAACTCGTGCGGCCTATCTCAAGCGCGCCGGCGTAGTGTGGCAGCAGCAGCTTGGCCAAAGCGACGGCATGTTCGCTGTAGCGGCACAACATCTCGCGGATGCGGGTTTGGTCCGCCTCCGACCCGACCGCGTGTTTCAACGCTCCGGTGCGCGGGTTGTAGCTGACGTTCTTGGCCGTCGCGTCGGCGACCTCCGGGTTTAGAAACCGCCGCTCCGCGTCAGGAAGGGCAAAGGCAAGACGCGGGAAATAAAGGACCTTGCCGTCTTCCAGAGCCTCGGTCGCCGAAACGGGCATGTTGGTCGCGATCGGCCCGTTCCAGGCCACGACGTCCAGGGTCTCGAGGATTTCGGCGATATCGCGGGAAGGGCTAGCCATCGGGCGGGGCAGGCAAATTCAAAGCGGAGGGGAGGGTAAGCTCCGCTCCGGGAACCCGCAACCGGCCAGAGAAATTTTATTGCTCTGGACGGATGAGCGGAGTTTAATGCGCCCCGCCAACCAAACTGCCCCGCCATGGAACACCACAAACTCGATTCCATCGATCTGCGCATCCTGTCCGAACTCCAGGCCAATGGCCGCATCACCAATGTCGAGTTGTCGCGGCGCGCGAAGATCACCGCGCCGCCGTGCCTGCGCCGGATGCGCGCGCTGGAGAAGGCCGGCTACATCAAGGGCTATCACGCCGACGTCGATCCCAAGCATCTCGGCTACGAAGTGAGCGCGTTCGTTTTCGTCGGACTCACGAGCCAGTCTGAGACGGAAGTGAAGCGGTTCGAAGAACAGGCGCGCGGCTGGCCCGAAGTGCGCGAGTGCTACATGCTTTCGGGCGAGGTCGATTTCATCCTCAAATGCGTCGCGAAGGATCTGTCGTCGTTTCAGTCCTTCGTCACCGATACGCTGATCGCGGCGAAGAGCGTGGCGAGCGTGAAATCCTCGCTCGTTATTCACCCCACGAAGCGCGAGCCCGGCGTTCCGATCGAGGTGAAGTGATCCACCAATCGATGGTGCGGCGACATCGGAATGACGCCGATCACCAGCCGGTCCGGTAGCCGTATGGCGCGAAGTCGATGGTGGCGTTGATCGCACGGATGCGGCCGCTCTCGACCTGGAACAGCTCGGAGACGAGCCCGCTGAAGGGCGTGCAGAATATCGGCGGCAGCTTGAGGTCCCCGAAACCCTTCACATTCACCGATGTCAGCTTGCCGGGATGGTCGAAAATGCAGATTGCCAGCGCCATGCTGCGTTCCTCGTCGACCACGGCAATGCGCCGGTCGCGAATCCGCGGCAGGAACGCGAAGAAGCCCGTGCTGATCTGCGCGGCGACACCCATCCGGAACAGATTGAATCCCTGACTTGCCGTGCTGGACGCGAAATCTGTCTCACTGGCAAGCACGGTCTGGACTCCGTTTTCCAGACGCAGGCAATCGTCCTCTACAGGGATGATGCTGCCGTCATCGCGCTCGATGCCGTCGAAATAGCGGTGCGGGGTCTGCTCCAGGAAGGCGCGTGATGCGCGCTTCGCGGGCTCGATCCCGTGAAATAAAGATTCCCGGACAAACCCCTCAGGATTGAACAGGCTCATGCGGCTGCGGACGACGAGGTGCTCGATCTCCGTGACGCGGTCCTGCTCAACCTTGAGCCTCACGGTCATGCAAGCGGGTGCGCCATGCTCGAACACTTCCGCCATGAATCCAGCGTTACCCGACGCCGTATCGACGAAACGGATCTGGCGCGAACTTACGGAAGTGGCCGTCGCCCAGAGGCCCTCGTCCAATCCGATGGCTTGCCCATTTTCCGTGTAGCGCACGCTTGGGCCAAGGGGCAGGGCATGGGCATCGCGGGACGCCAGCGCTTCGGCATAACGATCGAGAAGGGATTCAAGTTTTTCGCGCACGTCATCGCCTCCTACTCGATCGATCGTCGGTACGTCTCCGGCAGGAGCAGCAGCGACACGAAGAACCCGATGCCGGCGATGATCACGGGATACCACAGCCCGGCGTAGATATCGCCGGTGGCCGCGACGATCGCAAAGGCCGTTGCCGGAAGAAATCCGCCGAACCAGCCCACGCCGACATGGTAGGGCACCGACAGCGCCGTATAGCGGATGCGCGTCGGAAACAGTTCGACCAGCGCGGCGGCCTGCGGTGCGTACAGCGCCGCGGCGGCGATCCCGAGCACGAGCAACAGGAGCAGCGTGCGCCCTGTATCGACGGATTTCGGATCCGCCTTTTCCGGATAACCGGCGGCGGTCAAGGCTGCCTTCAGCCGCACCTCGAAGTCCCTCTTGGCCGCCGCAAGATCGGCTGCGCTCAGGTTGCGACCATCCGGACTCGCGACCTCGGCCAACCCAACCTTCACATGCGCGAACGAGCCTTCGGCTGCCGCGCGATTGCGATAGGGAATTCCGGCAGTGGTGAGCGCCGACTTGGCAATATCGCAGGAGCTCACGAAACTCGCCGTGCCGGTGAGATTGAACTGCAGCGAGCAGTCCGATGGCGCGGCAACGACCGTTACGGGTGCCTTGTCAGCCGCGGCGGCGAGCGCGGGATTTACGGACTCAGTCAGCATGCGGAAGACGGGGAACGTTGCGATAGCTGCGAGCAAAAGGCCGGCCAGCATCACAGGCTTGCGGCCGATGCGATCCGACAGCCAGGCAAAGAACAGATAGACCGGGAGGGTAATGACGGTGACCTCCATCACGAACGCGGTGGCATACCCGAGGTCGAGCCTCAGCACATGCTGCAGGAAGAATAGCGTGTAGAATTGCGCCAGGTACCACACGACACCCTGGCCCATCAGAATACCAACGAGCACAATCAGAACGACCTTGAGATTCTCGCGGCGGAACAGCGCTTCTGTGAGCGGCGCCTTGGCGAGACGTCCTTCTTCGCGAATGCGCTGAAACAGTGGCGATTCATCCAGCCGCATCCGGATCCACAGAGAGATGCCGAGCAAGACGGCAGAAAGCAAGAACGGAACGCGCCATCCCCAGTCAGCGAAAGCGGTTTCGCCCATCATCCGCTGAAGGACTAGGATCACGCCCAATGCGAGGATCAATCCGATCGACGCGGACAGCTGGATCCAGCCCGTCGAGCTGCCGCGCTTTCGTGGATTGGAATGTTCCGCCACATAGATCGCTGCACCTCCGTACTCGCCGCCGATTGCGAAACCCTGACAGACGCGCAAGGCCACCAGCAGCCAAGGTGCTGCGGTACCGATCGTACGCGCATCGGGAAGCAGGCCGGCGAGGAAGGTTGCAAGGCCCATCACGGTGATGGTCACGAGGAACGTACGCTTGCGGCCGGTGCGGTCGCCGAGACGTCCGAACACAACGGCGCCAAACGGCCGCGCGAAGAATCCGGCAGCGAAGGTCAGCAATGTCAGGATGTAGCCTTGCGTCTCACCCGCGCTGGCGAAGAAGTGCCTGGCAATGATCGGCGCGACCGAACCGTA
>DATIYG010000127.1:0-2650 GCA_035517755.1 Rhizomicrobium sp.
TCGATCACGTTGGTCTGCTTGTAGAAAAGATTGGCGAGCCCGCCGGTTCCGATGACGGTCATCGGTGCGCCGAATTCCTCCTTGATGCGCGCCACCAGCCCTTCTATCAGCCCGAGATAGCCCCAATAGAGCCCGGACTGCATGGCCGGTACCGTGTCCTTGCCGATCACGGCTTGGGTGCGCGCCACGGCCACGCGCGGCAGCATGGCGGCCGCCTGATGCAGCGCCTCGGCCGAAACATTGGCGCCGGGCGCGATCACGCCGCCTTCGTAATCGCCGTTGGCGGCCACGATGTCGAAGGTGGTGGCTGTGCCGAAATCCACCACGATTAGCGGGCCCTTGTATTTGGCATGCGCCGCGACCGCGTTGACCAGTCGGTCGGCGCCGACGGATTGCGGACGGTCGGTATGCACATCGATGCCGAGATCGATATTGGGATCGCCGACGACCAGCGGTTCGCATTTCAGGTATTTGCGGCAGAACTGGCGTAGATCGAACAGCGCGGCGGGAACCACGGTGGCGATAATCGCTGCGTCGATGTCGCCCAGCGACAATCCGGCAAACTGGAACAGCGGCGCCAGCAGCACGGCGTATTCATCCGCCGTGCGCGTGGTCTCGGTGACGGCGCGCCATTCCGCGCGCACCTGGTCGCCTTCGCAGACGGCGAAGACGATGTTGGTGTTTCCGGCATCGATGGCAAAAAGCATGGCGCCTCAGAAGAACACTTCGCCGGCTGCGATAACGCGCACGCGATCGGCGGTCTCGCGCAGGATCAGCGCGCCGGTTTCGTCGATCCCCTCGAACACGCCGCTTGCCTCCTCGTTCGTCAGCCGCGCGCGGATGCGGCCGCCCAGATTGGCCGCACGCGCCAGCCACGCATCGCGGATGGGTGCGAAGCCCTGCCCGCGCCAGATGTCATACCATCTGGCGAAGGCGCTCGCGAGTTGGGCGAGAGCCTCAGGCACGGACGGGATGGCTACGCCGAGCGCAGCCAGCGAAGTGGCCGGGAATTCCGTATCCGGCGGGAAGTGCGCGAGGTTGATGCCGATGCCGATGGCGAGGAAATAGGGCTCGCCGCCAGCGCTCGCCGATTCGAGTAGGATGCCGGAGATCTTGCGGCCGTCCGCCAGCACATCGTTCGGCCACTTCACCTTCACTTCGGCATTCGGCGCGAAGTGCGCCATGGCATCGGATGACGCCAGCGCCGAGACGAACGACAGCTGCGCACATTCTGCCACCGGCCGCTCCGGCTTGATCAGCAAGGTCGACATCAGGTTGCCCGGCGGCGACACCCACGCCCGGCCGCGGCGGCCGCGACCGGCGGTTTGCGCGCCGGCCGTGATCCACAGCGGCCCCTGCTCGCCTTTGCCCGCGAGGCGGCGCGCTTCGTCGTTGGTCGAGCCGATGGTCTCGTGGTGGATGTGCCGATAGCCCGCGGGCCAGCCGCTCACTTGAAGAACACCTGCGAGGCGCTCTGCGCGCCGGCGATGAGCTGGCCCGCATTGATCACGAAAAAGATCGAGAAGATCGTCCCCACCGTCGCGATGATGCCCACGCTCCAGCCGATGTTGCGATCGAACGGCGCGGCCGGTTCGTCGAAATACATCACCTTGACGATGCGCAGGTAATAGTAGGCGCCGATCACGCTGGTCAGCACGCCGAAGATCGCCAGTGCATAGAGATGCGCCTGGATGGCGGCGAGGAAGATGTACGCTTTGGCGAGAATTCCCGCGAGCGGCGGCAGGCCCGACAGGCTCAGCATCAGCGCAGCGAAGGCGAACGCCAGCGCCGGCTGGGTGCGTGCAAGCCCGGAGAGATCGTAGATGCCTTCCACCGGCTTGCCGTCGCGGCGCATCGCCTGGATGCAGGCGAACACGCCGAGGTTCGTGACGGCATAGAACACGAGATAGAACATCATGCCGCGCACGCCCATCGGCGTTCCCGCGGCCAGTCCCAGCATCGCGTAGCCCATATGGCCGATGGAGCTGTAGGCCATCAGCCGCTTGATGTTGGTCTGGCCGATGGCCGCGACCGCACCCAAGCCCATCGACAGCACGGACATGGCGATGACGATCTGCTGCCATTCGTGGATGGCGGAGAGGAACGGCGTCAGGATGGCGCGCAGGATCAGCGCGAAGGCTGCGACCTTGGCGGCGCTCGCGAAAAACGCGGCGATGGGCGTCGGCGCGCCTTCGTACACGTCCGGCGTCCACATGTGGAACGGCACGGCCGACACCTTGAACGCGAGACCGGCGATGAGGAACACCAGCCCGAACGTGAGCCCGACCGACAGGCTCGCGCCATGGATCACGTGCGCGATGGTGACGAAGTCGGTCGTGCCGGTGAAACCGTAGATCAGCGAGATGCCGTACAGCGTCATGCCGGACGCCAGCGAGCTGAGGACGAAATATTTCAGCCCGGCCTCACTGGAGCGGACATTGTCGCGGTCGATGGCCGCCAGCACGTAGAGCGCCAAGCTCTGCAGCTCAAGGCCCATGTAAAGGGCGATGAAGCTGTTCGCCGAGACCATCAACGACATGCCGCAGGTGGCGAGCAGGATGAGCACCGGGATCTCGAAGCGCATCTTCTTCTCGTCGGCGAAGAAGCGCTGGGTCATCAGAACGCAGGCAACCGACGACCACAGGATGGT
>DATIYG010000128.1:0-5440 GCA_035517755.1 Rhizomicrobium sp.
TCGTTGAGCAGCATCTCGTTGCCGATGGAGGCCGTCTCGGCGATGAAGGTGGAGTAGTTGGAATTCTCGAACGGCTGGTTCGCCGATGTCAGCAGCGTGTGGATGGCGTGACCCCATTCGTGCACGAACGTGGTCAGCGAGCCGTAATCGTCGTGATTGTTGAACAGCAGATACGGATGCACGTCATAGGCTGAGCCGTTCATGTAGGCGCCGTTGGCCTTGCCGGTATGCGGGTAGACGTTCATCCAGGTGCCGGCGAAGCCCTTCTTCAGCAGCGAAAGATATTCCGGCCCGTAGATCGCATCGACCTCGAGCGCGATCTTCTCGGAATCGGCGACGGAGAATTTCGGCGGGTTGGGCAGATCGAAGATCGGCACGTAGAGATCGTAGTAGTGCAGGTCGTCGGTGATGCCGAGCGCCTTCTTGCGCAGCGCGAGATAACGGTAGAGCGTCGGCAGATTCCTGTTCGCTTCAGACACGAGCCGGCGATAGACGGTTTCCGGCATGTTGTCGGCGAAGGTGGCATCGGCCAGCGAGTCCGGGAAGTGGCGCACCTTTGCGTCGAGCACTTCCGCCAGCACCTGCGTCGTCAAGGTGGCACCGAACGTGCCCTCGAACGCCTTGAACGACGGCCAGAAGGTATCGAACACCTTCTTGCGGTCGGCGCGGTTCGACGCGGTGCGGTACTCGGTATAGGCGGCCTGGTCGAGCTTGACCTTCTTGCCGTTCGACAAGGTCACTTCCGGCCGCGGCAACTCGCCATTGGCAAGCTGGCTGTAGATGGCATTCGGTTGCGCGAGCACATCGCCGGCCGCCGCGATCACGCCTTCGGCCTCAAGTCCCAGCGTGTGCGGCGCATAGCGCAGCGCATTGTCGAGCTGGAAGGCGAAACGCCTTTTCAGCTCAGGCGATTGCGCCTCAAACGCCAGTACCTTCTTCGATCCCGTCTTGATGATTTCGGGAACGAGCCATGCGGTCTTTTCCTGCACCAAGGTGGCGAGCTGTTGCGCCGATTGCTGGCGCTCCTGGTTCGCCGCGATGCGCACATCCTCGTCGCCCTTGAGCGAGGCATAGACGGCGAGACGCGCCGTCTCCTTGCGCACATCGCTGATGGCCGACAGCGCCTTCAGCATTGCATCGGCACTAGTGCCGAGCGTGCCCTTGTAGGAATCGAGCTTGTTTGCTTGCGCCTTCACCTTGTCGTGGGCAGCGGTCCAGGCTTCGGACGTGGGATAGAGATCGCGCAGGTCCCACATTCCCTGGACCGGCGCCGCGGATGCGGCCGGTTTCGCCGGCGCATTGGCCGCCACGGCAGGCGACAGACAGGCAGCGAACGCAAGCGCGCCCGACGCAAGGACAACTCGATTCATCGGATACCCCCTCCGAGACTGATCACAAACGTAGAGCGGCGTCCCGGCAAAACAAGCAGGCAAACCTCACGGACCCGTGAAATCGTCAGGGGAACCACTAGTTTGCAGCCATTCGCACGTGCGGCATCGCCGTTGCAGCCATCGGCCCCGGCCATCCTGATTGCCGGAACCGCCAGTCGCTGCCTAACATTCTTATCGATGGAGCAGGAGTGACGTGATGCAGATGGGATTTGTCGGGCGATTCTGGCTGGCCGCGGCGGCCGCCATGGTCATGGTCTTCACGGCGTCGGCTGCGACGGACACGCGCCTCAAGATCACCAGCATATCGGATCTGTCGCAGCTCTCGACGCCCCTGCCCTATCCCTATGATGAAAAGGCCAATGCCGATCGCGTGGTGGATGCCGCACTCGCGAAAGCGAAGGCCGAGCACAAACTTGCGTTTATCGATCTCGGCGGCAATTGGTGCGCCGACTGCCGCATCCTCTCAGGCCTGATGGACCTGCCGGAAGTGAAGCCGTTCGTCGAATCTCACTATGTCGTGGCGATGGTGGATGTCGGGCGCTTCAACAAGAACCTGCAGATTCCCGCGCGCTGGGGCATTGTCGACCGGCTGGAGGGCGTACCGGCGATCCTCATCATCGATCCCGACGACGACTCGCTGGTGGACCGCGGCCATTTCGTGGCGCTGGACGATGCGCGCCACATGACGCCGCAGGCCATCGCCGACTGGATGGCGCGCTGGGCGAAATAGCTGGCGGAATTCAGCGCGGCAGCAGCGCGCGATCGACGACCTGCATCACGCCATTCGACTGATAGACGTCGTAGACCGAGATGTCGGCAACATGGCCGCGCTCGTCCATCAGCACGATGTTGGTGGGGCCGTTCAGCATGGCGGTGATGGTGCCGCCTTCGATCGTCTTGAGCTTCGCCTCGCCGCCCTTCTCGTTGATCAGCTTGAGCAGCGATTGCGAGTCGAACTGGCCCGGCACAATCAGGTAGCGCACATCGCGCGCCGCTTCACGCTTCTTGGCGGGATCACTCAGCGCGGCCTTGTCGCCTGCCGGCAGAGCCGCAAAGGCCGCATCGGTCGGCGCGAAGATCGTGTAGGGACCCTTGTCTTTCAGCAGGGTCTCAAGGCCCGACATCTTGATCGCGGCCACGAGCCTGGTGTGCTCCGGCGACTTGCTCGCGTTGTCGTAGATGTTCGCATCGGTCAGCATCGCCTGCCCACCCACCATGGGATTGAGCACGTCGCGCGGAATGTCCGGCTTGTCGCTGCCGCTCATGGCGCCGGTGCCCGCGCCCACGAGGATCGCCGCCGCCGCCGCCTTGATTGCCAAATGATGCATTCCGACCCACCACGCGCGGGATTGGTTTCCCGCTTGCTCTCCATGTGAGGAAAGCGCCTTGGCCGTGCGGAGTTCCGCGCAAGGCTCTACGCCCTTCGGTCAATCCGCAAACATCTTCTTGCGATACTTTTGCCGCGGGCGCGGCGGCGGCCCTAGTGGTCCAGGCTCGAGGCAGGATTGCCGATCACGCTGAGGAATTCACGGCGGGTGAGCGGGTTCTGCCGGAACTGCCCCAGCATCATCGACGTCACCATGGAGACGCCGGGTTTATGGACGCCGCGGGTGGTCATGCACTGGTGCGTGGCCTCGATCACCACGCCCACGCCTTCCGGCTCCAGCACCTTCTGGATGCAGTGAGCGATCTGCGCGTTCATCTTCTCCTGCACCTGGAAGCGCCGCGCATAGGTGTCGACCACGCGGGCCAGCTTGGAGATGCCGACCACCTTGTTCTTGGGCAGGTAGCCGATATGCACATGGCCGATGATCGGCGCCAGATGATGCTCGCAGTGGGACTCGAACCGGATGTCCTTGAGCGTGATCATCTCGTCATAGCCCTCGACCTCCTCGAAGGTGCGGCGGAGATATTCTTCCGGGTCTTCCCCGTAGCCGGAGAACCATTCCTCATAGGCCTTCGCGACGCGCGCCGGTGTGTCGATCAGCCCCTCGCGATCGGGATCATCGCCCGCCCAGCGCAGCAGCGTGCGGATCGCCCGCTCGGCTTCTTCACGCGACGGCCGCGGCTCCTTCGGATCCGGGCGGACCGCGCAGAATGGCGTCGGACGAGGCTTGGCAAGTTCGGACATGTCGAAATCCCTGGGCAGAACGGAAACGCGCAAGGCCCGCGATCAGGAGAGGGCCCGCGAATTCACTTTAGTGAATCTGGCGGCGCTCGTGCGGGCTTTCAAGGAGGAAGATCGGGATGTCGACCTCGAACGTGTCGCCCGAGGAGGCCCGCATCAGGTAGCGGCCATGCATGGCGCCCGATGCCGTGTTGAGGGGGCAGCCGCTCGTGTACTCGAAGCTCTGGCCCGGCTCGAGCACCGGTTGTGCGCCGACCACGCCTGGCCCGCGCACTTCCTGGATGTGACCGATCTCGTCGGTGATCTGCCAGTAGCGCGCCACCAGCTGAACTGTTTCGGCGCCCTGGTTCTCAATGCTGATGGTGTAGGACCAGAGGAATTTGCTCTCTTCCGGCTCCGACTGGTCGGCAAGGAAAGACGGCGTGACGCGCACCTTGATGGATCGCGTCGTCCGCTCGTAAAGGGGGGCTCTGCTCGGCCCCCGTTCCCCAAACACCTGCCCGAACATAATGCCACTATCAGGTAGGTTTCGCTGCGGTTGCAAGGGCTTATTGCAAGACAGCCTTAACGATATCTCAGCGCCGTGGCGCGATGGTCACGCTGGTCAGGACGGAGTTCGCGATAAAGCACTCCTCGTGTGACTTATGATGGATTTCCGCGAGCATCTCGTCGTTAACAGAGACATCCGGGGCAAAAACGATTCGTGGCCGAAGCGTTACGCGCGCGATCCACAACTTCCCGTTCTCCCCCTTCTCCAGCACGCCGACCGCATCGTCCTCATAGGAATCCACGGTCAGACGTTTGCGCGCGCAGATTGCCAGGAACGTGAGCATGTGGCAGGTGCAAAGCGACGACACGAACGCCTCTTCCGGATCGATCCGGTCGGCATCGCCGCGAAAGGCCGGCGCCGATGACGCGGGAAGAACGATCGCGCCGTGCTTGAACCGCACTTCGTGCGCGCGGTTGTAGGACTCGTAGGTGAAATCCGGCGACGTACGCTTCCAGACGGCGCTGGCGTGATGTTCGGACATGGAGGCCACTCGTGCTGCTTCACGACCAAATTAGCCGACTCGGTGCGCTGGCTGTCCTGTCAAGATTGAGCAGCAGATATGTCCGTCAGGCGGCCTGGGCTTCGCTATGGTGCTCGCCGCGCGGATCGAGTTCGAGGGCTGCCGGCGAGGCCTGTTGCGGCATCGGCTCGAACACATCGTGGTGCTGTGGCGCCGCCGTTGTGCGGATGCGCACAATGGTGAATCCCGCCAGCAGCAGATGGATGGCCGCGTTGGACAGGAACAACGCGCCGATGCCGAACGCGGCGATCACTTGCGAGGCGATCACCGGCCCGATGGACGACGCGATGGCATTGATCAGCAGCAGCGTCGCGGATGCCTCGACGAACATCTCGCGCGGCAGCCGATCATTGGCGTGAGCAACGGACAGTCCGTACACCGGCAGCGCCGCCATGCCGTAGATGGTGACAAGAAGGATGGCCGTGCTGCTGCTCAATCCGCCGAAGAAGAACAGCGCCACCGCCAGGATCGCCGCGCAGATCGCCGAGCCGGCGAGGATCACGCGCCGGTCCATGTGATCGGACAGCCGCCCCACCGGCATCTGCACCAGCGCGCCGCCGATGGTGAAGGCGCTGATGAAGCCCGCGAGCAAAGCGCGCGTCATGTGGTGGTCGTGCGCATAAACCGGCAGGAAGGTCCACGACGCGGCATTGGAGAATCCGACCGCAATGCATCCCGCCACGCCCACCGGCGAGATCTTGAACATCCGGCGCGGGCGCAGCTGCGGCACTTCCACCTGCTTCGGCTGTTGCATCTGGGTGAGCCCGAGCGGGATCAGGCACAGCGCGTAGAAGATCGCCGCAATGGTGAAGAGCGTTGGGCTCGACGGACGGCCGGCGATGAAGCTCCAC
>DATIYG010000129.1:0-17924 GCA_035517755.1 Rhizomicrobium sp.
GCCGGCGCCGGCATGGATTTCGAGATAGGAGTCGTTGGCGTCGGCTTCTCCCGACAGCATCGATTGCAGCTTGAGATGCTCGGCGCGCCTGGCGAGCGCATCGATACTCTTCTCGGCTTCGGCGACGAGCGACGCTTCGCCCTCCGCCTCCGCCATGTCGATCATGCCGGTGGCATCACCGAGTTCGCCTTCAAGCTTGCGGATATCGGAGATCGATTGATCGAGGCGCTGGCGCTCGCGCATCAGCTTCTGCGCGGACTGCGGATCGTTCCAGAGAGCGGGGTCCTCGGCGCGCGCGTTCAGTTCGTCGAGGCGGCGCAGCGCGTTGTCCCAGTCAAAGATGCCTCCTCAGCAGGGCCAAAGCCTGCTGGATGTCTTCGACCTGACGTTCGATTTCGGGGCGCATCGATGTTCCTCGTTGCGCCCCGATATGGTGGGTACTGACGCTTTTGTAAAGCGCCTACTTGCCGTCGGGAAGCTTGTAGCTCACCTGGACGCGCGCCGGCACGCCATAGTCGCCGGGTACGTAGTGCCAGTTGAGGACGGTTTCGGTCGCGGCAGTGTCGAGATCGGAATATCCGCTGGACCCGATGATTTGAGCACGCGTCGGATTGCCGGAATCGTTGACCGAAACGTCCAACACGACGGTGCCTTCCTCGCCTTGGATCTGCGAAGCTTTCGGATACACCACCGGCGTCGGTTGCGTACGGTCGACCGTCGGCGCTTCCGCGAGAGCCGAGCCCGCCGCGATGAGTCCCATCGCGAGAACCGCGGCCCCGGTGCTCCATTTGAAAATCTGATGCGTCATTGAGCGATGCCCCCAAATTGCGGACCCATGATAATGCTGGTAGCCGCCGCGCCAAGCCCGGTTTGCTTCACAATCGTGTGCTGGGCTTCGGCTAATAGAGCCCGCCCGTGCCCTGGTCCACCGTGTTCCCGGGGCCGGTGTTTTTCTCTTGGGTCTGAGCCGTGTTTTCATCGATGTAATTTGCGGAGCCGGGCTCGGTACCGGACTTGAAGGCTTCCATGATGGCGGTCGGCACCGTCGAACTTTCCGGTGCCCCCGTGATGCGGTCCACCGACACGAGCGTGATGCCGGCTGGTACACGGAACGGAATCGCGGGCTGGTCCGCCAACGCATCCTTCATGAAATCGCGGAAGATGGGCGCGGCGGTCGTGGCGCCCTGCTCAACCCGTCCGAGCGTGCGCGGATCATCGAAGCCCACGAACACGCCGCAGGCGAGATCGGGCGAGAAGCCAACGAACCAGGTGTCCTTCGATTCATTCGAGGTGCCGGTCTTGCCGGCCAGCGGCTTGCCCACGGCGGCTACCGCCTTGCCGGTGCCGTACAGCACCACACCCTGCAGCAGCGACACGATCTGATACGCCGTGCGCGGATCGAGCGTCTGGGCGCGTGTGTCGGGCAGCAGCGGTTCGGGCTGGTTGTGCCAGTCCGGCGTGTTGCAGCCCTCGCAGTCGCGCGTATCCTGGCGGAAGATCGTCTTGCCGTTGCGGTCCTGGATGCGATCGATCAGCGTCGGCGCGACCTTCTTGCCGCCATTGACAAACTGGGAATAGCCCGCAGTCAGGCGAATGAGTGTCGTCTCATAAGCGCCGATCGAATTCGAGAGATAGGCCGGCAGCTTGTCGTACACGCCCATACTGATCGGGTATTGCACGACCTTGTCCATGCCCACATCGTGCGCAAGCCGGATCGTCATGAGGTTGTGCGACAGTGTGATGCCGCGCCGTAGCGTGGCCAGCCCGAGCAGATGCTTCTCGAAATTCTTGGGCGTCCACATCGGCAATCCTGGCCCTTGCGGGAACGAGACCGGCGCATCCAGCACCTTGCTGACGGGTGTGTAGCCATTGTCGAGCGCTGCGGCATACACGAACGGCTTGAACGCGGAACCCGGCTGGCGCTGGGCCTGCATGGCGCGGTCGAACTGGCTCGAGGCGAAGCTGAACCCGCCGGACAGCGCGAAGACGCGGCCGGTGTGGGGATCCATCACAACCACAGCGCCATTGATCTCGGGCACCTGGCGCAAGCCGTAATTGCCGGCATTGTCGAGCGGCTCGACATAGATGACATCGCCGACCTTCACGACATCGCTCGGCTGCGTCGGCGCGGGGCCGACCGTCGCCGATTTCTTGATCTCCGGCCGCGCCCAAGCCAGCTGCGCGAAGGGAATCTGCGCCTGGCTGCCATCATCCAGCCCAATGCGGATGGAATTGTCCGCGCCATAGCCGAGCACGACGGCAATACGCCATGTCGCGATGCCGGACTGGTTGCCGTGCGCCGCAAGCGTGTCCTTCCAGTTGCCGTCAACGCTGATGTTGTTCATGGCGCCGCGCCAGCCATGACGCCGGTCGTAACGCACGAGGCCGGCGCGCAAGGCGTTCACGGCATAGTTCTGCAGCCGCGTATCCATCGTGGAGCGCACCTGCAATCCGCCGTCGTACAGTTCCTTCGTGCCGTATTTGTTGAGCAGGGCGCGGCGCGTTTCTTCCACGAAATAGTCCGCATCTTCCGCCTGGATGCCAAGCGGCCGGCGCAAGGTGACGAGCGGCTCGGCGATGGCCGCCTCGGCCTCATCGCGCGTGATGTAGCCGTTCTCGCGCATCTGGCCGATCACCCAGTTGCGGCGCTGCAAGGCCGCATCCTTGTTGTAACGGGGGTCGTAGTTCGATGGCGCACGCGGCAAGGCGGCCAGGAAGGCGCACTCGGCAACATCGAGCTGGTCAAGCGACTTGTTGAAGTAGTTCAGGGCGGCCGCCGCCACGCCATACGAATTCTCGCCGAGGAAGATTTCGTTGAGATAGAGCTCCAGCACCTTCTCCTTGGAGAACGTGGCGTCGAGCCGGATGGCGAGGATCGCCTCGCGCACCTTGCGCGAGATCTTCACGTCGTTGTTGAGCAGAAGATTGCGCGCCACCTGCTGGGTGATGGTGGACGCACCCTCCGGCCGCTTGTGCTTCAAGACGTTGACCACATCCTTGAGGGCCGCACGCATGATGCCACTCGGATCGATGCCCGGATGGCTGAAGTAGTTCTTGTCTTCGGCCGAGGTGAACGCATTGATGACAAGCTTCGGGACGAACGCGATCGGCACGAAGAACCGCCGCTCGCGGGCATATTCGCCGAGCAGGTCGCCGTTGCTGGCGTAGACGCGCGTGGTGACGGGAGGCTGATAGTCCTGCAGCTGATCGACGCTCGGCAGCCCGCGCGACAGCGTGTAGACGTAGATGCCGACGACCAGAACAGCGACGGCCAGAACGGCGCCGACGGTCAATCCACCGTAATAAAGGATACGCCGATACATGCGAACCCGGAGCCCTCCGAAGCGGCCTTCTCTTGAAGCGGGATTATGACGCTAGCAAGGCAGGAGCGTCATTGCGACGCGGCCCTTGTGCCGCTTTGGGCCGGAGCGGCCGCGATTTCCGGCGAGAAGTGGCGATCGACGGCATCGGCGATTGCCGACGCCACGCCATCGCGCCAGGCATCCGTGCCCATTTGATCACAATCGCGGATGTTCGAAAGATAACCGAGTTCCACCAGCACCGCGGGAACGTCCGGCGCCTTCAACACAACAAAAGCTGCAGAGCGATGGGGCGCCCGCGGCAGAACATCGGTCGCGTGGCCGAGCTGGGCGACGACATTCTCGGCAAAGCGCGCCGAGCGGTTCATCGTGTCGCGCTGCGCCAGATCGATGAGGATATGCGACACGGAATCGTCCTGCCCGGCGAGATCGACGCCCGCGATCACGTCCGACTGGTTTTCCTTTTTCGCAAGCAGTGCGGCTTCGCGGTCGGACCCCTTTTCGGACAGCGTGTAGACGGACGCGCCGGTCACGCTGGCATCCGGATTGGAATCGGCGTGCAGCGAGATGAACAGATCGGCATTGAAGCTGCGCGAAATGTCCACGCGCTGCTTGAGCGGAATGTAGACGTCGCTGTCGCGCGTGAGATGCACCGTATAGCCGCGCTTTGTGAGGGCCACGGCCAGCCGGCGGCCCTCGTCCAGCACGAGATTCTTCTCCATCAGGCCGTCCACACCGGTCGTGCCGGAGTCGATGCCGCCATGTCCGGGATCGATGACGATGACTTTCTTCGGCACGGCGGTTTTCGCCTTCGCGGCCACGTTGCCGGCAATGAGCGCGGCGAGTTTCTCGGCATCGGCTTCCCGGGCGCGCAGATCGGCCGGCCAGCCGGCGGCTTCGTCGAATTTCGCCGCGGTCGTCGGGAAAAGATCGAGCACCACGCGATACCCGAAGCCGCCCTCGGGCGGCAGGATCATCGGCTCGCCGGCGGAAACCGGCGTGTTGAGGTCTATGACGAAGCGCGAATTGCCGGGGCGGAACAGGCCATAGCGATAGCTCTTCACCGCGCCCTTCCCGCTCGGGCGATCCGGCGCCTTCAGGGCCCACAATACTTCCGGCAGATCGATGACCACGCGGTCCGGGTTGGACAGCGTGAAGACGCGCAGCTTCACCGGATCGGAGAGTTCCACCACGAAGCGGGTGCGGTCCTCATGCTCACCCACACGCGCGCTGAGCACCACCGGCAAGGCCGCTTGCGGCGGCGCAGACGCTGCCGGCGCTTGCGGCTGCGCCAGTGCGCTCGCGCAGGATGCGGCAAGCGCCAGACCAGCCAATACAGCGAACAGTCTTGTCATGCGAGCGAGACCTGCAGGGTGCCAGCCCCATGCTGGCGGCAAATCACCACCGACTCGTTAGCATTGTTTCGCGGCTCCCCGAATCCGTAAAGACCACAGCCGGCCGGGAGACAAGGCGGCCACTACAGGTCCGGCAGACGGTCCATGTTCACCTTCACGCCGAAATAGAAGAACCGTCCCAGCGGATTGACCGGGTAGCCGTTCTGGCCGGCGGAAGGCTTCTGGTACCAGAGATTGTTCACGCCGGCATAGACGTTCCAGCTTTCGTTGATGTCGTAGCCGACCTGGATCGAGTGCTCATCCTTCGGATCGAGGTGCAGGTATTTCTTCGCCGCGAAATTCGGCTCGGAGTGGATGGTCTGGCGGTCGGTCTGGTAGACGCCGTCATACCAGTCGATGTTGTAGTCGACGGTCCATTCGTCGCGATGCCAGACGACGTCGAAGTTCGCCTGCCAGTTTGGCGTCGGCGAACCGTCGACGCCGCCGAAGATCGTGTTCTCCGACTTGATCGGCTGCTCGCCCAGCAGGGGCGTGGTCTTGATCGTGTCGAGATGATTGCCGATCACGTGGAAGTCCAGTGTGCCGTAGCGATCGTCCTTGAACCAGTCGTCGAGATCGAGGTGGTAATCCATCGTGAAATCGACGCCTTGCGTGGAATAGACCGCGACATTGATCTGCTGTGAGAAGACGAGGCTGATCGAGCCGGGGAAGCGCCCGACGGCGGTGCGCGTGACGTCGGCGCAGAAAGGATTGGCGATCGTCGAGAGATCGACGCATTCGTTGGAGACATCCTGGCCGGACGGCGCCTGGATCGCATTGACGATCTTCACGCGGTACCAGTCCACGGTCGCCACGAAATTGGGCAGGAAGTCGGGCTGGATCACGGTGCCGAAGGTGAGCGTGCGCGCCGTTTCCGGTTTCAGATCCGGATTTCCCGACACCGTGTTCGGCGTCGTCTGGTCGGTCTGCACATGGGTGACGCCGGCAACATATTTGCCGGGCCCGAGCAGGGCGTCTTCGATCGCCTGGCAGTTCGCCAGACGGAACTGCGTGCCGTTGTGGATGAAGTTGGCATCGCAGGGATCGTTGATGAAAGCGTACAGGTTCTGCTTGGGCGCGAACAGCTCTCCGATGTTGGGCGCCCGCACGGCGAGCGCGTCGGTGCCACGCAGCTTGATCCCTTCGAACGGCGAATAGACGACACCGATCTTCCAGCTCTCACTTTGGCCCGCAGTCGAATAGTCTGACTCGCGTATCGCACCGTCGACCGTCAGCTCCTTGGCGAAGGTCTGGTCCCGGAAAATCGGGAATGAGACTTCGCCGAACTCTTCGCCGACGCTGAAGCTGCCATTCACGGGAAGCGTGCCGCCGTACCAGAACAGTCCCGGGACTTCGGTGATAGCGTCCGGCGTGGAGCTGCTTGCCTCGCGGCGCCATTCGCCGCCGAGCACGACGCTGGCCGGCTCGGCGAACCCAAGCGTGTCCTTGAAGAACGGAATGTCGGCGCTGAAGAAGCCATTGAACACGGCCTGGGAGATATCGCCGACCGTATGGGTGTTCTGCGTCATCCACGCGATCGACGCCTTGTTGTTGAAGTGCGGATCGAACGGATTGAACGGGATGCAACCGGAATTCGGACCCGGCGTGAAGGTCAGACCAAAATCGCTCGCGCTGAACAGCGAGGACGTGTCGGAGAAGTAGTTCGCATCCCCGGTCTTGCCGCCGTAGAAATTGCGGTAGTCGTTCAGCGTCGGCGGCGTGGCGGTGGGATCGAGATTGGTGCGGCAGACGGGCTTGCCGGTCACGGGATCGATCACCGAATCCAGCGCAGCCGCGAAGCGGTCGATGTTTCGGTTCTCGAGATTGACGTCGTCGACATCCGTCCTGCCGTACACGAAGCTGATGTCGTAGCGCAGATTGTGCAGGAAATCCGGCGATGGCAGATCGCCGCTGGCGTCACTGACGAAACGGTAGGTATCGCGCGCAACGTGCTCGGATTCGCGCATCGACAGATAGTCTTCGCTCAGGGCCGCTTCCCGGTGCCGCGTCGCCCCGATCATCGAGGCAAGATTTGCGGGAAGGAACGCGTTGTCCGCCGTGATCATGATGTCGTCGTCGAACGGTGCGATGTTCGCCGATGTGGTGTCGACATGGGCGTATTTGAATTCGCCGGTCAGCTTCAGCCAGGGCGTGAATTGCTCGTTCGCGGCAATCTGGGCGATGCGACGGTTCTCGTTGGGCTGAAAATCCCCTTGCAGGTCGTAGGCGTAGGGCATGCCTGACGACCCAAGCGACGAGCCGTTGCCGAGATCGATTCCGGGATTGAACACATCGCCGTTGCCGGTGTGGTCGGGAAATCCGTCGAAGCGCGGATCCTTGATGTCGAGCGCGCCGGTGGGCGCCGAGTACGTGAATTCGACATCGCGCACAGGAATGTTCGCCGGCAGGCTGCGGTCCGATCCGTTCGGATTGGCCGGGTTCGGCACGAAATACACTTCCTTGCCCGCCTGCGTGAAGCTGCGCTGCTGAAAGAACAGATTGTTCTGGCGCGCGTCCTCAAACGTCAGCGTTACGTTGCCGTTGTCATCGTCGAAATTGTGACCGACGGACATGGCAGCGAGATATTTGTCGCCGCCTCCGTCCTGCGACGTGCCGAATTGCACACGCGCGGTTGCGCCTTCGAGATCGTGCTTCATCACGAAATTCACGACGCCCGAAACGCCGTCGGCGCCGTACACGGCGGACGAGCCGCCCGTCACCACCTCGATGCGATTGACCAGCGTAATCGGGATGGAGTCGACGTCGACGGCGCTGCTGCCTGTCGACTCGCCGACGATACGATGACCGTCGACCAGCACGAGGGTTCGCACATAGCCGAGGTTGCGCAGGTCGAGAAGATTGAGGCCGCCCAGCGAAGAACCGTCCGCCGCGGCCGGCGTGTTGTAGCCGGTCGTCTGCATGTCGCCGAGCGAGCCGGTGAGAGCCGGAATGCGTTCGAGGAAATCGGTGAGGTTTGTGACACCGCTATGCTCGATGTCCTGAGCATTCATCGTCATCACGGGGTTGGGGAGGTCGGTCTCAGGCCGCGGGATGCGCGTGCCCGTCACAACGACGGTCTCCACGCCATTCTCCTGGGCCTGCCCCATGGCCGGCATTGCCAGCCCCAGCAACGCAACCGCGGCAGCCAATACCCGCCGCCGGACCAAATACCCCATCGTTTGTGCCCCCTAGGCCGCTATTCCCCCGAATGGCGCCGTACCAGGTGACGTTTTCGGCACGAGGCAGAAATGTCCATCAAATATGTCGTGAGAGGATTATTGCGGCGCACAATGTTGCGCGGACGGCACAATTTGTGAGGCAATTCCCCAGAAAAGTCCGGGCTTTCCCGCGCTTGCCCTTCTGCTCCCCGGCCCGTACAAGGAGCCATCCTTGGCGTGTCCCGATGATTCGGAGCGCCGGGAAGGCGCGTGAAGGGCATCGCCCTTGCCTGCCGCCCCACCGATTTCGGTAAGGCCGGACTGCCTTCGGCAGCCCGCCCAAGTAGACGTGATGATGACTTTGACCGCCAGAGCAGCTCGCACACCATCCCCGGCCCGGCCTGGGAACGCGGCGCTCCGGCATCCCCACCACCAGACGAAGCGAACCGCTCCCCGCCGAGGCGCAGCCTCGGCCGTGCGCGTATGCGGCTCGCACGGAGATTCTTATGCCCAAGCGCATGCTTATCGATGCCAGTCACCCGGAGGAGACCCGGGTTATCGTGGTCGACGGAAACCGCGTCGACGAATTTGATTTCGAATCCGCCACCAAGCGGCCACTCAAGGGAAATATCTACCTCGCCAAGGTGACGCGCGTGGAGCCGTCATTGCAGGCGGCGTTCGTCGAGTATGGCGGCAACCGCCAGGGCTTCCTCGCCTTCTCGGAAATCCATCCGGATTACTATCAGATCCCCGTTGCCGACCGCATGGCGCTCTTGGCCGAGCAGCAGGAAGAGGCACGTCGCGGCGACGAGGAATTCGAGGCCGTCGAAACCGGCACGGCCGTCGCCACGGACGAGGAGCTCGAAGCGGAAGCGGAGACGGAAGAGTCCGTTGCGCAACGCGAAGCGGAGTCAAACGGCGAAGGAGAATCCGAAGAGGGTTCTTCCAGCGAAGAAGAGTCCCCGGTCGCGGAGTCGGAAGTCGAAAGCGGTTTCGACACCCAGCAGATCGGGTTCGCCGACAAGCAATTCGACGACACCGGCATTCCGGAAGTGGCTTCCATCGAAGAGCTCGCGGTCGAGGAGGCCGAAGAGGGTATCGTTGACGAGCAGACCGCCTTCGATGCGGCCGAAGCCGATGCCGACGCCCATCCCGGCCAGCCGGTCGACGAACCGGCCGTTGAAGAAACATCGGCTGATGTACAGTCCGAAGAAGTCGCGGCCGAGGCGAAACCTTCGCAGCCGCTGCGCAGCCAGCGGCCTTCGCAACGCTGGGTGCGCCGACGTCACTACAAGATCCAGGAAGTCATCAAGCGCAAGCAGATCATCCTGGTACAGGTGGTGAAGGAAGAGCGCGGCACCAAGGGCGCGGCGCTGACGACCTATCTCTCTCTTGCCGGCCGCTACTGCGTGCTGATGCCCAACACGCCGCGCGGCGGCGGCATCTCCCGCAAGATCACCAACGCCGCCGACCGCAACCGTCTGAAGTCGGCTGCCGCGGCCCTCGAATTGCCTGACGGCATGGGGCTCATCATCCGCACCGCCGGCGCCAACCGCACCAAGCTCGAGATCAAGCGCGACTACGAATACCTGCTGCGCCAGTGGGATCAGATCCGCGAGTTGACTCTGCAATCCAACGCGCCGGCCTGCGTTTACGAGGAAGGCGACATCATCAAGCGCGCCATCCGCGACCTCTACGGCAAGGACATCAACGAGGTCATGGTCGAGGGCGAAGACGCCTACAAGAACGCGAAGGACTTCATGCGCATGCTCATGCCGAGCCATGCGAAGAACGTGAAGCAGTATCGCGACACGTTGCCGATCTTCCAGAAATACAACATCGAGGCGCAGCTCGACGCGATGTTCTCGCCCACCGTGACGCTCAAGTCCGGCGGCTACATCGTCATCAATCAGACCGAGGCGCTCGTCTCCATCGACGTGAATTCGGGGCGCGCCACGCGCGAACATTCCATCGAGGAGACCGCGCACAAGACCAATCTGGAAGCCGCCGATGAAGTCGGCCGCCAGCTTCGCCTGCGCGATCTCGCCGGCCTCATCGTCATCGACTTCATCGACATGGAGGACAGCCGCAACGACCGCGACGTCGAGCGGCGCCTGCGCGACGCGGTGAAGAACGACCGTGCCCGCGTGCAGATCGGCAAGATCAGCCAGTTCGGCCTGCTCGAAATGTCGCGCCAGCGTTTGCGCGCCGGCGTGGTGGCGAGCTCGACCGTCCCCTGCCCCCATTGCGGCGGACAGGGCATCGTGCGCTCTGTCGAGTCCACATCGCTGCGCGTGCTGCGCGCGCTGGACGAAGAGGGTCAGCGCCAGAAGGCATCGGCTGTCACCATCAAGGTGGCGAACGATGTCGCGCTCTACACGCTCAACCAGAAGCGCCGCGAACTTGCCCGCATCGAAACCGATTACGCCATGGCGGTCAGCTTCGAGCCGAAGGAGAATCTCGTCGCCGGCACCTTCGAGCTTGAGCGCACGGCGGCGCGCATCGCGCCGGAGCCGCCACCGCAGAAGCCGGTCATCTCCGCCGAAATGGGACTCGCGACCCCGACCGACATGTCCGAGCCCGTCGAGGAAGACGAGCACGAGGATGTCGAGGCGGCCGAAGCCGAGCACGCGGAGACGGAAGCCGTGTCACAAGGCGGCAACGGCCAGCAGCAGCAGCCGGGCACCGGCAGCAAGAAGAAGCGCCGCCGCCGCCGCCGCGGCAAGGGCCATGGCAGCGGCAGTCAGGCGCCGCAGACATTGCGGGAGTCCATCCCATCCGTCGCCGAGCCCGGCGAGGAGATGCAGGGCGAACACCATCATCCGCATACGGATGAAGGCCACGGCGAACCGCATCAACACACGCACGCAACCGGTGAACATCACGGCAGCCAGCAACACGGTCAACAACACAGTCATCACGGTCAGCCGGCACAACCGGGACAGGGAACATCGTCCAGCTCGCGGCGCCGACGCCGCCGCCGCCGCCGTCCCAGCAGCGGCTCGCAGAGCAATGGCGGCACTCAGCACGGTCCGCAGTCGGGCGAGCAGCACGCGGATCCGGTGCGCAACTTGCCCGACTTCGGCGACGTCCCGCCGATCGTTCCGAACGCTTCTTCCGAACCCTCTTGGGGATTTGGCGGCGAACAACAGAAGCCGCACAACGAGACAACCGGCGAGCAATATTATCGCCGCGAGCCGGTCGCGTCCGAACCGGTGCCGGAGCGCGTACGCGAACCGGAGCCCGTGGCCGGTGAGTCTGCATCGGCTGCGACAGCCGAGGATTCGTCAAAGCCGTCGCGCAAAGGCTGGTGGCAATTCCGGCGTGGCTGAGACCGTCGCGCTTTGCCTGGTAACCGCATTTGTGTGCGAGTCGTTCGCCGAATCTTGTTTGCGATCAGGCGGGTAAAAAATCGCGCACCGAATGAAGTAACCACCGCCGACGCGGCCGTAAAATGCGCGCATGGGACACGCTATTGAAGACTCGTCGCCAACGATCGCGCGCCGCCCGTTCAAGGCGAGCAGAATAAGGGAGGGGACCCCCTCCCCCCAATTTTGAATTCAACGTTCCCGGAATCCCGCGGTAAGCGCCCAAACTGGCGTACCGGCGCGGCGCTCCGGACGGCAACCACAATGCGCTGAAGCACGGCCGCTACACGAAAGAAATGCGGACTCGCCGGACGGAAACGCGCCTGCTGATCCAGCGGCTGAACGCGACGGTCAAGCTGGCCTATGCGACGCTCGCATTGCACCAGGCGACACGAAGGACGGCCGATCTCGCACCAAGACCAAGGCAGGTGTTTCACTTGCCGCGGCGGGCGAGATAATGCTCGAGCCAGTGGATGTTGTAGTCGCCGTTGAGGATGTCGGGCTCGCGCACCAATTCCTGGAACAGCGGAATCGTCGTCTGGATTCCATCGACCACGATCTCGTCGAGCGCGCGCCGGAGCCGCATCAGGGCCTCGTTGCGGTTGCGCCCATGCACGATGAGCTTGCCGGCGAGGCTGTCGTAATAGGGCGGGATCTTGTAGCCGTCGTAAACCGCGGAATCGAAACGAACGCCCAATCCGCCCGGCGCATGGAAATGCGTGATCTTTCCCGGCGACGGCTGGAAGGTGAACGCATTCTCGGCGTTGACGCGGCATTCGATGGCGTGGCCGGAAAACTCGATGTCGGACTGGTTCATCTCGATGGCGCTGCCGGCGGCAACGCGGATCTGTTCGCGCACGATGTCGAGCCCGGTGATCGCCTCGGTGACGGGATGCTCAACCTGCAGCCGCGTGTTCATCTCGATGAAATAGAAGCGCCCGTCCTCGAACAGGAACTCGACCGTGCCGACGCCGAGATAGCCCAGCTTCTCGAGCGCGCGGGTGACGGTTGCGCCGATCTCGTCGCGCTGGATCCGGTTGAGCGCCGGCGACAGCGCCTCCTCCCACACCTTCTGATGCCGCCGCTGCAGCGAGCAGTCGCGTTCGCCCAGATGCAGCACCTTGCCGTAGGAATCGGCCAGCACCTGCACCTCGATGTGCCGCGGCTTCTCGAGATATTTCTCCATGTAGACTTCGTCATTGGCGAAGGCGGATTTCGCTTCGGACCGCGCGGTGGAGAGCGCCAGCGACAGCTCGCCGGCATTGCGCGCGACCTTCATGCCGCGACCGCCGCCGCCGGCGGCCGCCTTGATCAGTACGGGGTAGCCGATCTCGTCGGCGATGCGCGCGGCTTCGTCGTCGGCCGACACGCCGCCATCGGAGCCCGGCACGGTCGGGATGCCGACACTCTTCACAGCCTGCTTGGCGGCGATCTTGTCGCCCATGAGGCGGATGTGTTCCGGCGTCGGGCCGATGAAGGTGATTCCGTGCTCGCGCACGATCTCGGCGAAGCGGGCGTTCTCGGACAGGAATCCGTAGCCGGGATGGATGGCTTCGGCGCCGGTGATCTCGCAGGCCGCGATGATCGCCGGAATGTTGAGGTAGGACTGCGCGGCCGGCGGCGGCCCGATGCACACGCTTTCATCCGCCAGCCGCACATGCATGGCATCGGCATCGGCGGTGGAATGGACCGCGACCGTGGAGATACCCATCTCCTTGCATGCGCGGTTGATGCGGAGCGCGATCTCGCCACGGTTGGCGATGAGGACTTTTTCAAACATCGACTACGAGATGACGAGAAGAGTCTGGCCGAACTCGACCGGATGGGCGTCGGCGATGCAAATCTCGCTCACGGTTCCCGCGCGCGGCGCGGTGATCGGGTTCATCGTCTTCATCGCTTCGACGATCAGCAGCGTCTGCCCTTCCTTCACCTGGTCGCCGACCTTCACGAAGGGCGGCTTGCCGGGCTCCGGCGAGACATAGACCGTTCCCACCATCGGGGATGTCACGGCACCGGGGTGCGGGCCTTCGCGTTTCGCCACCGGCGCTTCGGCAGCAGCGGTCGCGGAGGGCGCTGCGGCAACAGCCATCGGAGCGACGGGCGCGGCGGCAACGTGCGCAACCGGCGCGAGCTGCTTGGCCACGCGCAGGCGCATGCCGCCCTGTTCCACTTCGATCTCGGTCAATCCGGTTTCCGTCAAGAGCTCGGCGAGCTCGCGGATGGCGGAAGCGTCAATGCCCTGCTTGGCTTTCGATCCGTTTGTCAGTCGCGTCCCCAATTCTCTTACGTTTTTCATGTTCATGACGCATGGCCTTCAAGGAGCCGAGCCAGAGCCTCCATAGCATACAGATACCCGTCCGCGCCCAGTCCACAGATAACGCCGGTCGCGGCCTGGCTGACGAAGGACTTTCGTCGATATCCCTCCCGCGCATATGGATTTGATAAATGAACTTCGATCAGCGGTTTCTCCAAAGCGCGGCAGGCGTCCAGCACCGCGACCGAGGTATGGGTCAGGCCTGCGGCGTTGAGAACGACGCCGGCGGCACGCTCACGAGCGTCCTGCAACCAATCGATCAGCTGCCCTTCCGAGTTCGTCTGGCGGAAGTCGGCCTTGAGGCCGAGGGATTTGGCCCTCGCGGCAACCAGCTTTGCAATCTGGGCAAGGCTGGTACGGCCATAGACCTCCGGCTCCCGGGCCCCCAGGAGATTGAGGTTGGGCCCGTTCAGGACATATATCGTAGGGGCGCGATTTTTCTGGCTTTTCCGGGCCAAGAGGGCTCCAAAGGGTCAGAATCCGGGGCCGTTATACCGGCCCTTCGCGCCCGCGAAAACCATATGACAGGAATAAGAAACCCGGTGCGGATCAGGCTGAACGGCGAAGATCGGGACTTCGAGGGGCCTCTGGACGTGCGCGGGCTGCTTTTCCGGTTGGGCTTGGAGCCCACGAAGATCGCCGTCGAACGCAATCTCGAGATCGTGCCGAGATCGCTGTATGCGGCAACGGCGCTGGCCGACGGCGATCGGCTGGAGATCGTGCAATTCATCGGTGGTGGATGACGTGACGGACGCAATTCAGGACAAGCCATTGGTGATCGCAGGCCGTACCTACCGCTCGCGGCTCATCATCGGTACCGGCAAGTACAAGACCTATGAAGAGAACGCGCGCGCGCTCGAAGCCAGCGGCGCCGAGATGGTGACGGTTGCCGTGCGTCGGGTGAATCTCACCGATCCGTCGCAGCCCAAGCTCATCGATTTCATCGATCCGAAAAAATACGTCTACCTGCCCAACACCGCCGGCTGCTTCACCGGTGCGGATGCCGTACGCACCTTGCGCCTGGCGCGCGAGGCCGGCGGATGGAATCTCGTGAAGCTCGAAGTGCTGGGCGACAAGAAGACGCTCTACCCCGACATGATCGAAACGCTGCGTGCGCTCGACTTGCTGATCAAGGACGACTTCCAGGTGATGGTCTATTGCAGCGACGATCCGCTGATGGCCAAACGGCTGGAAGATGCCGGTGCTGCGGCGATCATGCCGCTGGCGGCGCCGATCGGATCGGGACTGGGCATCCAGAATCCGGTGAACATCCGGTTGATCGTCGAAGAAGCGAAAGTGCCGGTGATCGTCGATGCCGGTGTCGGCACCGCATCGGATGCGGCCGTTGCCATGGAGCTCGGCTGCGATGCGGTTCTGATGAACACCGCCATCGCCGAAGCGAAGGATCCGGTGATGATGGCGTCCGCCATGAAGCACGCGGTGGAAGCGGGACGGCTCGCCTACCTCGCCGGACGCATGCCGAAGAAGCGCTACGCGGATCCGTCCAGCCCGCTTGCCGGATTGATCTAGGTTCGCGACTCGAGTTTCGGCAGATCGTCCTTGTCGAGGGCGCCTTCGCGGATCGTGCCATTGATAATGAAGGCCGGCGTTCCGTCGATGTGCGTGGCGGCGGCGAGCGCATGGGCCGCCGCGACGGCGAGGTCGATGGAGGAATCCTCCATGTCCGCCTTCAACTTGTCGACGTCGAGGCCCGCTTTGCCCGCGTCCGCGTAGATCGTGTCTTCCGTTATGGCGTCTTCCTCGCCCATCAGGGCGAAGTGGAAAGCCACGAACTTGTCCGGTTGGCGCCGTGCTGCAAGTGATGCTTTCGCAGCGAGCACGGCTCCAGGACCGTGCAGGGAAGCAATCGGCAGTTCGATGAAAGCGAAGCGCGTGTCATTCTTGTGGGCTGCGTAGAACTTCCGCACGACCGGCAGCGATGCGCGGCAATACGGACAATCGTAGTCATAGAACTCGACGAAGGTTCTCTTGGCGTTGGCAGGACCGGTGACGAAGGCAACGCGCGGATTCAGGTAGGCCTTGAGGCCGATCTTGTCCACGGCCTTCTGGCGGACGGAATCGTCTTCGTCGTTCTGCTGTTGCTGAAGCTTGTTGGTGAGTTCGACGAGGATCTGCGGATTGGAAAGGAGGTAGTCATGAATGCGCGCATTGCTTGCTGCCGGCACAAGGCCAGTCGCAATTGCGCCAGCACCGATCACAATTGCTGCGAAAGCACCGGCTATCGCACCGATGATGCCTGCCCGAAATTCCGTGCTCACTGTGTTGGGCTTCTCCAAAGGCTCAGCGCCGGCGGCGATCACGCGAACCCGCGACCGACAGAATATCGTTCGCGCGTTGCCAGTCCGGCGATCCTGCCGGCAGCCGGTGCTCGGCCAGCGTCGCAAAGTGTGCAGCGTCCCTGAAATTGCCGACATTGTAGTCGAGTTCTGCCGTCGAAAGATTGGCCATCGGCTCGTTGCCGCTGTCACTGTAGGCCTGCGCCGCTTCGTACCACGCAAACGTGTTGTCGTTCTCCTGGTTGAGCGCCATCTTCAGGTTTTCCACCGCGGGCTTGGACAGCGCCGGCCGTTCTGTCGCGATCTGCGCCGCAGCGAGCGAGATGCGCAGCAGCGGCGCATCGGGAAGAAGGTCGACGGCCTTCTGATACGGTGCAACACCTTTCTCCGGCTGGCTCATGTCGACATAGATCTGACCGAGGACTTCCCAGTAATACGGATTGCGCGGGTCTTCCTTCACCAGGCTGTTGATTTCGGCGAGCGCCTTTTGGAGGTCGGGCTTGCGGAAATAAGCCATGGCGCGGGCGTAGCGTGCCTCCTGGCTTTGGTCGGTCAGCGGATACCGGTTCAGCACGGTCTCAGGCTTGGACAAGAACCCCGCAAGCTTCGCCTGAATGAGGTGGAATTTGTGGACCGCTTCGGGGCTGTCCTGAACGTCCTTGTACGGCGATGCCTCAGCCTCGCGTTGCAACAGCGCGATGCGCTCTCGATCCGCCGGGTGGTCGGAGATGAACGGCTGGTTGTAATAGGCGGACATCGCGATATCGTTCGCGAAGCGCTCAAACACTTCCACCATGCCGCGGCCGGACTGATGCGTCGCCAGAAGAAAGCGCTGCCCCATCTGGTCGGCCGTCGCTTCCTGGACGCGGCTGAACTGGAGGAACTGCGCCATCGCGGCCTGCTCGCCCATCGCCATGGCGCTCATGCCGGCCTCGCCGCCGCCGGCTGCCGCTGCCGCGATGCCGACGACCATGCCGATCAGCATCGGGACCATGGCTTTGCGCATCGCATCCGCATCGCGAATGATGTGGCCGCCGGCGATATGGCCGGTTTCGTGCGCCAGAACGCCGATCACCTGGTTCGGCGTCTTGAGTTCCATGATGAGCCCGGCATTGACGAAGATGTCTTCGCTTTCGGTCGCGGATGGGCTCTGCGCGGCAAATGCGTTGATTGTCGGATCGTTGACAAGATAAAGCCGCACCGTTGCCGGATCGAGTCCAGCCGCCCGCAGGATCGGGTCTTCATTCTGATGAAGCCAGCGCTCGATCTCGGTGTCGCGCAGCAGATCGATGGATTGCGCGGCCGCCTGGTTCGTGATGACGCAAGTGGCGACCACCATCGATGCCACGGCGTATGCCACGCGGCGAACGACATTGGAATGCTTCGGGGGATTGCAAAAACGCAACGGCTGACCTCTCATTCGTCCCCCAACAGGCGGGACGGTATGTGCGGCAAGGCTCTGGCGTCAACCGGGCCGCTCACATGAACGGACCGCAATCTGCGCTAACCATGCTGGTTCCGATGGCCAAGGATTCTCACCGAAGGTTCATGTTTCGCGGCATTCACCTTTTCGCAGTGGCTTGTGCCGCCGCGCTGACAGCTTGCGCGGACTCGGGTGAAACCACCGCACCGGTCGCCAGCGGCTATGTGGTCGGCGACGAGCCTTATGCCGTACAGGCCGGCGCCTCGGTTCTGGCCGAGGGCGGAAATGCTGCCGACGCGGCTACGGCGACCTACTTTGCGCTTTCCGTGACCTATCCGGTCGCTGCGGGCCTTGGCGGGGGCGGGCTGTGCATCGTCCATGACACGGGCGAAGGCGCGCAGGACGAGGCCTTCGTCTTCCTGCCGCGCGATGCTGCCAGCAAAGGGGCCTTTGCGGTTCCCGGCAATGTGCGCGGCTTTGCCGCGCTGCAAGCGGCGCACGGAAGGCTTCCCTGGCAACGCGATGTCGCCGCGGCCGAGCAGATGGCGACGACGGGTTTCCCCATCTCGACGGCGCTTGCCGCGCGATTGGCGACAACGCAGGACGTGATCCGATTGGATGCGAACCTGGCGGCCGAATTCCTCGACGAG
>DATIYG010000130.1:0-14689 GCA_035517755.1 Rhizomicrobium sp.
CACCAGGGCGGCCAGTTCGGCCTCGGTCGCGTCCGGATAGAGCAGGCGATGGACCGGCGCGAAGCTGCGGCGGTGATGGATGCAGGGGCCGAGGCGGTTCAGGGCCTCGAGGTGCTCCTCGGTCGAGTAGCCCTTGTTGGTCAGCCAGCCATAGCCGGGATGCACCTCATGCAGCGCGGCCATCATGCGATCGCGAGTGACCTTGGCGATGATGGAGGCAGCGGCAATGGAAACCGAGCGCGCATCGCCATCGATGATCGTGTCGCACGGGCAGGGCAGCGCCGGCGGATCGTTGCCGTCGACCAGCGCGAAATCCGCCGCGATTGCGAGCGCCCGCACGGCACGCGCCATGGCGAGATGCGTCGCCTGGCGGATATTGATCAGGTCGATCTCGTCGACGCTGGCTTCGCCGACGCCGACGGCAATCGCCATGTGCATGATGAGGGGATAAAGCTCCTCGCGATTTTCGGCCGTGAGCTGCTTGGAATCGTTGAGGCCTTTGGGCGTCTTCTTGCGGTTGAGGATCACCGCCGCCGCCACCACCGGCCCCGCCAGCGGCCCGCGGCCGGCTTCATCCACGCCGCAGATGGGGCCGGGTCTTTCCTTCAGCACACGCGACTCGAAGATGTAGTGCGGCATGGCCGCGATCCTGACAGAAGCGGCGGGCTTGGCGAAAGAGTTGCGCGGCGCGAATTCTGCTTATGTCCACAGTGGCGAATCAGGAGAAGCGGTCCTGGATCAGCTTCTCAAAAGACAGGGTCAGCGTGAGCAAAGCGGCAGCGCCCGCGAGCGGCGCGGCAGACGCCAGCAGCGGCGCCAAACGGGAGACTTCCGTCGCAATGGCAGGCAGGGGAACGAACAGGAGGGCGGGAAGTGCGGCCACTCCGATCGCGGCGTAGGTGATCCACTCGTCGCGGCGGCGCTCTTGTCCGATACGCGACATGACGCGGGCCGAGAATCCATCGTCCGCCACATCGGCGAGCGGCGCAGAGAGAAGATCGTCGAGCCGGTCGGTCATGATGCAGCCTGCCATGCCTGCAGCAGGGTCTTCAACTTCTCGCGTCCGCGCGCGACGTGGGATTTGAGCGTCCCGAGCGGCAGACCGAGTCTCATGGCCGCTTCCTCATTGGTCAGCCCCAGCGCAAAACAAAGCGTGAGCGCGGCGCGCTCCGGTGGCGTGAGCCTCGCCATTGCGCTTTCCAGATCGAGGCGCAACGCGCTGTCCGTTTCCGGTTGCGCATCACCTGCGATCTCCATCGCGCCGTCCAGCGGCTCGAGCTTGCGCTTGCGCGCTTCCATCAGGTAGCGCGACCAGGCGATGGCGCAGAGCCATCCCGCGAACGATCCTTCGCCGCGCCAACCCGAAATCTTTCGATGCGCTTCGAGAAACGTCTCCTGCGCCAGATCGTCGGCCAGCGCCGCATCGCCGCGCGTCATGCGCCGCAGAAACCCGCGCACCTGCGACTGATGCTGACGCACCAGGGTCGCGAACGCAGCGGCGTTGCCGTCCGCCGCGCGGCGCGCGAGTTGGTCCTCGGTCATTGGCGGCCAACATAGAGCCTCACTTCGACGAGCGTCCCATGCCGATCGTACCCAGCACGCGGGCAAGCCCGATCATGAACGGGAAGATGCCGATGACGGGCAGCCAGTTCGGCACATGCTCGCCCTGGAAGAAGTCGCCGCCACCACCAAGCGCCCAGAAGAAGATGGCCAGCGCAACACCGATGCACATGAGGAAGATGCCGGACTGAATCGGCGTGCGGCCGTGGCGATCGGTGTCGCCGCCATTGCCATTCGAACCGAGAAGCTCCGGCGGCACCGGCTGGCCCTTCTGCACATACGTCTCGATCAGACGATGGCGGCTGGCGCGTGAGCGATAGCTGAAGAAGCTCGAGCAGAAAACGATCAGGACGATGGCGCCCCAGAAGATCAGCGACGATTCGTATCCGTGGAAGATAAACATCGGCGGCCCCTAAAGACTGGAGGACGGATTCTTATAGCGGCGATAAAGGATCGCCACGCTCAGAATCCCGGCGAGCGCGAAGGAGACGATGTTCAAGGTTTCCATGGCGTCGGTTCCATTCCCGCCCGTTTCACCTCTCAGATGCAGGGCCGGGGCGGTTTGGATGCAGAGGGCCGAAGATAATTTTATTGCGGAATTGAACCTCCGGATTCGAGATCGCCCCCGAATGCCGTCCACATCTTGTTCTCCGGACAGGGCCGGGTACCTCTATTTGTTTTCGGGGTATCCCGACTTACAGGAGTGCCAGTTGGTCCCCCATCTGCACTGGCTTGCGGAATTTCGAAACGTCCAGACCGCCGCGATCCTCCTTGTTGAGGCCGAGCCGCTTCACCGCCAGATGAAATCGCCGCGCAATCATCTCAGCATAAGGACCTGTCCCGCGCATGCGGGTATGCCACTGGCTGTCGTAATCCTTGCCGCCGCGCATCGAGCGCACCAGCGACATCACGTGCTTCGCCTTGTCCGGCACGTTCGCTTCCAGCCATTCGCGGAACAGATCCTTGATCTCGAGCGGCAGGCGCAACAGCACATAACCGGCCGACAGCGCGCCGGCGTCCGCCGCTTCGTCCAGCACCGCCTCGAGCTCGCTGTCGTTCAGCGCAGGGATCACGGGTGCGAACATCACGCCGGCCGGAACGCCGGCTTCGCGCAACTGGCGGATGGCCTCGATGCGGCGCGGCGGCGTGGATGCGCGCGGCTCCATCACACGCGCCAGCTTGCGGTCGAGAGTCGTCACCGACAGCGCCACCTTCACCAAACCGGCCTCCGCCATGGGAACCAGGATGTCGAGATCGCGCAGGATCAGGGCCGATTTCGTGACGATGCCGACGGGATGTCGGTACTGGTACAGCACCTCCAGAATGCCGCGCATGATGCGCATGCGCTTCTCCAGCGGCTGATAGGGATCGGTGTTGGTGCCGATGGCCAGCACCTTCGGCACATAACCGGGCGCCGACAATTCCTTCGCCAGCAGCCGCGCCGCGTCCGGTTTGGCAAACAGGCGCGATTCGAAATCCGCGCCCGGCGACATGCCGAGATAGGCGTGCGTCGGCCGCGCGAAGCAGTAGATGCAGCCATGCTCGCAGCCGCGATAGGGATTGATCGACTGCGAGAAGGAGATGTCCGGCGAGTTGTTGCGGGCGATGATGGTACGCGTGGAATCGATCAGCACCTCGGTCTTGAGCGGCGGCAGTTCCTCGCCGTCGCCGAGATCGCTCCAGCCGTCATCGAAAAGAACCCGCGACTCGCGCTCGTAGCGCCCGGAGGCGTTCGAGACAGCGCCGCGCCCCCTCAGCCGCCGCGGATCGGCGGTGATGTCCAGTACCGTTGTCATGAGAACAAAGGTAGATCATTCAAGAGAACGGATCAAGTACAATCTTCGTGCGGTTTGGGGTTTAGTGTGTCATTTTTCTCATTACAATGCGGTAACTTAGCCAGCATCTGCCGCAAATGAGATTGCAAGGCGACCCCGGAGGCGCCCAACCTACGAGCCTCAATCAGGGGGCATTCTCAATGCGTATTCTATCTGCCGCCGCCATTCTGGCGGCGCTTTCGGTCGTGCCTGCACAGGCGGGCACACTGGTCCAGTTGCCGTCCATCGACGGGGCAACGTTCACGAGCCTGCGGCAGGTCGACAACAGCAATGTCGGCATCGTCGGCAACTACGGCACGTCGGACGGCACCATGCATGCGTATGTCGGCACGCTGGCCGGTGATCGCACGACGTTCGACGCACCGCATGCACCGAACACGACCGCAACCGGAATCAGCGATGACGGAAACGTTGCCGGGTTCACCCAAAACTCCGATCTCTCGTTCGCATCGGAATTCGTCCGTTCAGCAACCGGCAAAGTCAGCTTCGTGCTGAGCGGGAAGCACGGAATACGTCTGGTAGGCCAGACAGGCGGGATTATTCTGCACTCGCAATTCGTGGCCAACCAGACATCGGATAACCTTCATTTCCAGGCGTTCTACGGCAAGGGCAACAAATACGTCGCCGATCTCGTGTTGCCGTTCGACACGATCGGAGTGTTTCCGTTTAGCTACGCCAAGTCTGGAATCGTGGTCGGATATTTCGCAGACCAGACGCAGCAATCCGGCTTCATCCTCCAGAACGGCACCGGGACGATCATTGCTTACCCCGATCCCGATGTTCAGGTCACTTATGTGACCGGGTCGGACAGGCGCGGTCTGCTCTTCTCAGGATACTGGAAGGACAAGACCCACCATTTCAACCACCCATTCCTGTACGACGCCGGCAAGGCAGCCTTCCTGAATCTTTCAATTCCAGGTGCGAGCAGCGCGACCGCGTACGCAATGAACGATTCCGATGTGGTCGCAATGAATGCGAACGGAATCCCTTACATTTATTGCAAGAAAGCGAGCAACTGCCCAACCGTCGGTGGCGGCAAGGTGTCGGAGATATCGGAAACATGGACCCCCGCGACGCGAGCAAGCGTCCGCACCTTTGTTTGCACGCGCAGTTGCATCGGGCGTTGGCGGACCGCTGACAAACAAAGGAGTCCTCAACTGCATTGGAAATAGGTCGGAAAATCTAGCCGGCGAGCCCACTCTCTGCGGCTAGCGACTTTCAACGGGGAGCACGGTCATGCGCATGGTATCCTTGTTGGCCGCAGCCGCCACAGCTGCTGTTCTGTTTCTGTCAGTCGCGTCTCAAGCACTGGCCGGTGTCCTGATCCCGATTCCATTGGGGCAGGGATGGATTGCCGAGGAGACGGTGGTTCGTGGCATCAACGACAGCAATGTGATCGTTGGGTTTTTCGCCGATGACAACGGCACCCACGGTTTTGTTGGAACCTTGGACGGCAATTATACAACCTTCGACTATGGCGCCGGGTTCGACACGTTTCCGCAAGCGATAAGCGGCAGCGGATACATCACGGGCTATGCCTATAACAAAAGCACGTTCGATCAGTACCCATTTGTGCGCAGCCCAGATGGCGTCATTACCAATGTGACCAAGAACGGAAAGCCCATCCATGGCTTTGACGCGGAAGCCGAGGGCGTTGTCGGGCGAGGAACGTTCGTTGGGGAGTACAGATCGAAGAAGAAGGAACGGCCAATCGGATTTTACGGGAAGGGGAGCAGATATCAGGGCAAGCTCGACTTGATGTTGCCCAAGGCATACGGAGCACACCCTTACGGATTGAACAAATGGGGTGACGTGGTCGGCGGCTACTCAACCTGCGACGTATGTGCTGATCGTGGATTCGGCATGATCGGTGGCTACACGATCGACTTCACCTATCCCATTCAGTACGAGTACGTGACCGATCTTCGAGGGATAAACTCCAACGAAGTTATGGTCGGGGACTACTGGCAATATATTCAAGGTAACGTGGTTGGTCCTTTCGGCTTCGTGTTGGATCGAAGGCACGGCCTGGTCAAGACTTTGAAGAGCGTTGATATTGCTTGGGGCATCAATAGAGCTGGCCTAGTTGCAGCTAGCGGACGAGACGATCGCCCATACATTTATTGCCCGCACAGCGTCGACAAATGCCCGACCGGCGGTGGCATGGCGATCGAGATCGACGACCATTGGATTCCTGCAAGGCCGGACAGTGTGCGTTCGATCGTTTGCAGCCTTGCCCGCGCGAGGTCTAAACCCCGCGCGCTCAGTTACGTTGCGCGCTAGATTCGAAGACTGATCGAACGGCTGGCTAACCCTTGCAGCGCGCCATCAGGTCCCGGTCGACATCCTCCAGAAGGTTGGCGAGCGCCCGGTTGAGCGTTTCCTGCGTCTCGCCGTCGCCGTTCGCCCAGTTCACGTCCGTGTCCGTGCCGCGATAGAGCGCATCGCCTTGCGGCGCACCGTTACGGGAATAGCGGATGCGCAGGGCGACATTGCTCGCTTTGTCGACGGTGATCGTCATCACATAGGCCTTGAGAAGCTCCACATCGATCGACAGGTCGGCTTCGGAGGCCGTGCCGACAAACCGGATTCGGGAATCGCGGGCCAGCGACTCGAGTCCCGAGCGCACCCATGCGCCGGTGTCCGCCTGCACCGTGCGAACGCCCATGGCGCCCATCGTCTGGCTGTCGGGCCGCATATCCGTGAAGTGCGCGATCTGCACCCGGCACAATTCGGCCGGCAAAGCCGGTGGCTTGCCCGACGCATAGGACGCGCGTGACGGTGGATCGAATTGCGATGACAGGCCGATCGGCGCGGTCGAACAGGCGGCAAGCGCGGCGGCCGCGAAGGCGAGGGCGGCCGCCGGCTTCGAGTTACTCACGCTTACTGCCACAGGGAATTTGCGGTGTATTTGAGCGTCCCGTTGTCCATACGCCCAACCATCCCATTGGCATCGCCGGCCGGAACCGGAGTACCGGTCATCGTACTCTGCAGGTCCTGAGACAGGAGCCATGCCAGCTTCGCGCTGCTCGCGTCCAGCGCCTTGCGCATCGGCGCGCCGTTGTCCTTGGACCACAGGGCGATATTGGTGTCGCGATCCGCAGTTGCAGCCGGAAGCCTGTACGAAAAAGTCAGCGTGTTGTGATAGATCGCGTTCGCCAGATCGGATGGCGAACTCTTCGCCCTGCCGGTCCGCAAGGCACGCAGTGAATCCGTATTGGGATAGAGTGCCGCGCTCATGGAGACGGTCAGAACGTCCCCGTCGTTCGAGAGCTGATAGTCGGAAGACGCCAGCATTACGGCGCTTTCCTTTGCACCGCTGATCGTGCGGTCCAGGGTCTGGCCGCTGACATCCTTCGACAAGCGGACGTCGTCGACGTGGAGCCAGGCGACCTGGTTCAGCGCACTCTTGATCTGCATCTGCATCGAAGCGTCAAAGCTGTAGTCAATGAGAGCGTTCCTGAGCGGCTTGACCGCAGCTTCCGCCTTGTCCGTGCGGACGGTGTCCACCGCCACGTCGATCAACGCGGGCAGCAATCCACCGCCGGTCGCAGCGGCGACATTGGATGGTGGAACGTAGACATAGATCTCGCTCTGCTTGATCGGCAGCACGACTTCCGTCGACGAGATCTGATCCTTGGCGGCCGGCGGCAGGCCTTCGTACGCGGGAACGCCCGCACAGGCCTCAAGCAGCAAAGCGGACAGCACAAGAAGATGCGATGGTTTGAAATGCATGACGCCCCCCACGCGCGCCGCGCTGGCCAGTCGGCCGCCATAACAAGCGCGCAGATTGTTGTTGCCCCGAACCGCGCTTACGCGCGGTCCGGCAAAATCTAGGCAGGGTCGCGCATGCCGTTCAACACCAAATGAGTGGCCGCGAGGACGATTTGTTGCGTCATGTGGTCCGGTTATTCCGTCAGCCCGAACACTGTGACCGTCTTGTAGGCGCCCACATAGACCCGGCCGTTCGCCACCAGCGGAGACAGGAACGGACCACTGGTATTCCAGCTGCCGGCATCCGCGGCAAACAATGGAGCACCGAGGCTCCCCGCATCGTAGGCTTCAAGCTGCTCGGTCGTGTCGCGGCGGATCAGCCATACAAGCGCGGTGTTGGCCGTGCTGCCGTTGGAAGACACCACGGGGAACGATCCGCCATATCCCGCACTCGTCGTTCCATGCGCGATCTGCTTAAGCTTGGGCGTGGAATCCGTTTCCACGCTGAATGCGCGCAACTCATCGCCGCCCGCCTGATAGTAGACGACACCGCCGGAAGCGCCCGCGTAGTAGGCCGGGCCACACCAGCAGCCGCCGCCAACCTGGAATTCCTGCAGCGGCTTGCTGCCATGCCGGCCCTCAAGGCGGCCCATGTTCGTGGTATCGAGCAGATAGACCGTGCTCGCCTTGCCCATGCCGACGAGCAGGGGCGGCGCGGTTTGTCCGTCCACCAGCGGAATCAGCATGGCGCCGCCGGATCCGAAATCGGTGTCGCCGTTGTTGAGGTCCTGATAGTTCGAGGGCGTGAACCAGTCGGCCGGCTTGTGCTTCAGGTCGCTCGTCAGCTTCAGCACGGTTTCGCCGTAGCCTTTCTTGCCGGCGCCCGTGTTGTAGTTGCCATTGCCGGTGATGGAGTAGACGAATCCGTTCGCATCCATTGCCGACGGATAGCCCGCCATCCAGATGCTGGAGAGCTGGTAGCCGGCGGGCGCCTCGATGGTGTTGAAGCGGCCGATCTGTCTCAGATTGCTCGGCTTGTAGCGGATCATCCAGCCCGAGATGTCGCCGGCATTGTTGTCACAGTGCGATCCAATCCCAACATAGATCGTGCCGTTGCCGTACAGCAGACTCGTCCGGCTCCACTGATTTTGCGGATCGAAATGGATGATGCTCCCATCCGACAGCTTGGCCTGCGGGTCGATCTCCCTCGGGGCCACAACATCGGCGCCCGTCCCGACGTCGAGTGCGTGGATTTGGGTATGGAACGACATGTGCGCCGGTTCGGTCGCCGCAACCAGGTAGATCGTCGCCGAGCTGCCGTTGCGGACGATCACGGGCGTGCTGGAGATTCCATATTCGGGAACGACATCGCCGCAACCGACATCGTTGCTCGATTGCGATTTGCCCATGCTGACCTTCCACAGGAGCGAATAGTCCTGGGCATCGAAGGCATAGACCGTATCGTGGCCGGTCGCCACGATGAGCACATTGTGCGTTAGTCCGTCCGGCATCTGGAAGTTCGAAACCATCAACGGCTGCGCGATGACGTTGCCGTCGACGTTCAGGGTGGTGAGCTGACCGAAGCTGGCCGAGCCGACATTGGCCGGCGTCAGGTCCGTCTCACTCTGGTTCCATCCAGTCGGGTAATTGTCGTTGTGGTATTGGAGAACATCGATAGCCGTTCCGGAATAGGGGCGCTTGAGGCCGGCGGCCGCCTTCGGATGGAGGCCCTTGTTCGGCAATGGCGTGATCTGCGGCATCTGCCGCGGCAGCTTGGTGTGCTGCATCATCTTCTGGGGCGTTCCGTTTCGGGCGAGGCTGTTTTCCGGCAGCGGCCAATGTAGCTTTACCGCGGCCGATGCCGGCAGTTGCGTGGACAATGTCAGCAGAGAGGCAAGCAGAAGCGATCGGCCGAGCATGATGCAGTCCCCTGGCTCCGCGGCAGCCGGAATCGATTGCCGCTTGACGAGATTACCTTAGGAGCGATGACGGGTTCGCGAAAGCGGGATCGCGGAACCTGCACTAACGGGACGCCACGTCCTTTGTTCGGATTGTCCGGGCTTCCGACGGATGCGACGATCCGCGCGGTTCAAAACAATTTTCTTCTTCTCATTCGAGGTGAATTCACCCTCTCGTGCAAAGTTTATCGCGAAATTTTCCTGCAAATCGGACGAAAATGAGATATACAAGTGTCGGCGGGAGGCGTGTCGAAGGAGCTTCTTATGTCGCGTGTGATGGCGGCCCTCGTGGCCGGCAGCTTGGCTGCACTGATTTCTGTTTCTGCATCGGCGAACCAGCCCAAAATGTATATGGGCATTCCGATCGCGCCCAATGGCGGCAAGGCGAGCGAAAAGACCTGGGGCGGCGTGGACGACGCGTTCGCGCTCAATCCCGATGGCGATGCCGACGAGGCGCAGCCGCCGCGCCAGGCGGGCATCTCGCACGACCAGGCCGATCAGGATGATCAGGACGGCGACGACGGTCCGGATACGGACCACTCCGACGAAGTCCTTCCGATCTGATCCCTCCCGCGGCCTCGGTCAATCGGCACTCCACTCTGCCGGCAGCGCACTTCCGAACTTGCGCCGGCAGAATTCGTAAGTCGACTGAAAACCGGCGCGTGCGTTCTCCGCGGTTTCCCGTGCCGTGTCCGCGTGATGACTTGCCGCTGCGTACACTGCCGTGAAATCCGCGGGCTGTTCGCTGATTCCAAGCCTTGCGCAAAGTGCATCAATCGTCTCCTGCCGGAACAACGTCTCGTAGAAGAGATAGATCAACTCGTCTTCTGCAAAGACGCTTTCCAGGCGCGTGATTGTCTCCTCATAGGCCAATCGCAGGGGACTTTCCGGGTTCATGGCACGCCGTAGCGTGCGGTCGTCATCGACTCGCGCCTTGCCCGGGCGGCCCAACTTCTTGTGCATCCCGATTTCCGATGCCATCCGCTTTACCGGATCACGGAGGATGAAAATGATTCTGACACTTGGAAACAATGCGCGGATGGAACGGAACTCGGCTTCAGGCAGGTGCGCATAGGCCGGCGTGATCTCGCCGAACATCTTGGCGCGGTCGGGCGTCTGCGTTTCGAAATAATTGCGGTACGATTTGTCGTCGACAACGCCCAGGCGTGCGGCGAGCCTTTCGGCCCGGCCAGTCTTCGAAGCGCGCAATGCCTTCGCGCGCACTTCGGCAAGCCTGCTTCGCACCGCTTCGCTTTTGCGCGGCTCTTTTGTGTCGAAGTAGTGGAGCTCCTTCAGCGGGCTCATATACACGTCGGGGTGCTGCATCAGATAGCGATGCAGCCACGTCGTGCCGGCCTTTTGAGCACCGACGCCAAGAAGGAAGGTCTTGTCTTCCAGACTCATGCGGCGAAGCTGGGCCTCATCCGCCGGCCAGCGCATTCGCCAGAACGATCTCGTCGCCGGCCTTGATCGGATGGGCAGCTGCATCGCGCGCCCGCACCAGTTCGCCCTCGTGGATGAACACGAGATTATGCCTGATCGCGCCGCGCTCATCGAACATATGCAATGCAAGGGCAGGGTGCCGCTTACTCAGGTAACGCAGCGCCTCCCCGATCGAGTTGCCCTCGGCCGTCACGCAGCGCTCTCCGCCCATCACCGGGCGCAGCATCGGCGGCAATTGCAGGCGCACGCTCATCCGATCATTGGGCGTAGGCTTCGACGCTGAGGATACGGGGCAGGCCGCTCGCTATCTCGCTCCAGCTTTCGCCGAGATCGGGGCTGGCATACATCGTTCCGGCCGTGGTGCCGAAGTAGAGGCCGCCCGGATCCATCTGGTCGCCGGCCATCGAGCCGCGCAGGACGCCGGCGTAACAATTCGCCGGCAGTCCGCGGCGCAGCGGATGCCAGGTCTCACCGTCTTTCGTGCGATAGACAGCGAGCTGGCCGCCGCGCGGGAAGCGATAATTGTCGCCGTCCAGCGGCACGGTGAAGGTCGCGCCGGACTTGCGGTCATGCACCATCGGAAAGCCGAACGAGCATTTGTGGCCGTCGCTCATCTCGGCGACCGGCAGTCCGTCTTCGAGAACGCGCCAGGTGTCACCGCCATCGTCGCTGCGATAAACGCCGAAATGTTCCTGCCGGTAGAGCACCGATGCGTTGTCGGGATCGTGCGCGACATGATGCACGCAATTGCCGCCGAAACTGTGAATCGCATCGTCCTTCCGCACCCAGGTCTTGCCGCCGTCGTCGGAGCGGAAGAAGCCCGCGGCTGAAATTCCCGCCCACATCCGGTTCGGGTTCTTCGCATCGGTCAGGAAAGTGTGCAGCCCGAGCCCGCCAAAGCCCGGCGGCCATTTCTCGCGACCGGGCTGCTCGTTGAATCCGTCGACTGGCTGCCAGCTTTCGCCGCGATCGCGGCTGACGAACAAGCCAGCTTCGGATACGCCCGCCCAGATCGCGCCATGGGCCACATGCAGGGTCCACACCTGGTCGACGAACCGTCCACCATCCTTCAGCTTGCCCTCGAAATCCATCTGCGCGACGAGGCGATGGTGCTCCGGATTGCCGCGATCCTCAGGCCGGTAGCGGGGTGCCGATTCGAGCTGCCTCCAGTTCTCGAGATCGTCGCTCACGAACAGGGCAACCCCGAAATTCGGACTGTTGACGGCGGCGTAGGTGCGACCTTTGTCATCGCGGCACGAGGCCGTGACCGGCCAGCCATGCAGGCGGAAATCCATCCGCCAATCCTTGCGGTTCTTGCTGGTGAGGATGGCGGCACCTTTGCGCGTGCCCACGATGACGGCGACAGACATTCGTCCCTCCGAAAGAACGGAAGTGGCATTCTAGATGGTGGGGACGCGTCAGACGAGCTTCAAGGCGCAGGAATCTGTGTGATTGACCGGCCAGGGTGCGCAGGACAATCCGGAACGGTCTCTTGCTTCCTGCCGGCCGCCTTGCTCTGCGAAGTGTTCGGCAGCTTCGAGTTCCAGTTGAGCGGCGAACATCAGCCACCGACTCGCCAGGTCGCTGTACGCTGACCTGACAATTTGATCGCGTGCGCGACTGGCGCGGGCGGCAAGCATCGCCGCTTCCTCGCGAAAAAGCGCTGCGCGGACGACGAGGTCGTCGATGGCCTGAATATTGTCGTTATGCGCCACATATCCTCCGAACGGCGCGCTCACAGGAACGCGATAATGCCGACGCGTATTGAATAATGGGGTCACAAGCGGGTGAAATGTGTGTCGCGGAATGTCACGACGATTCCCAGGACGGGCGAATTGACAAGGATTGCGACGAACGATGCGCGCAACGCGGGATGCACATGCGCGGTGCGCGTGGCGCGGGCGGCTAACGCTCCGTCAACCGCGGCATGATCTCGACGAAGTTGCACGGACGGTGGCGGATATCGAGCTGCCACTTCAGGATGCCGTCCCATCCGTCCTTCACCGCGCCGGTCGAGCCGGGCAGGGCGAACAGGTAAGTTCCCTTCGCCACGCCGGCGCAGGCGCGCGATTGAATGGTCGACGTTCCCACGTTTTCGTATGACAGCTGATGAAACAGCACGGAGAAGCCGTCGATCTCTTTTTCGAACACCGAGCGCATGGCCTCCACGGTGACATCGCGGCCGGTGAGCCCTGTACCGCCGGTGGAGATCACCACGTCGACTTTCGGGTCTTCGATCCAGCGCCGAAGCTGGGCTGCGATCTGCGCCCGGTCATCGCGCATCAACATGCGGGCGGCGATGACGTGGCCGGCTTCCCTGGCGCGCTGTTCGAGCGTGTCGCCGGACGTGTCGTTGGACGCATCACGCGTATCCGAAACGGTCAGGATCGCGATGTTGACCGGGATGAACGCGCGCGTCTCGTCAATGCGGTGTTGAGGCATCGCTTACCAGCATCGGCTTGGACTGGTCTGGCTGTTGCGCGGGCTGCTGGGGCGCGGATGGCGCGGACGCAGGCACGATCGAGCGCGGTCGATAGCGCGGCCAATCGCCGGACGCCGTTTCGTCGAGCGTTGGCGAAGCCTCGCCGGCACGATTGCTGTACATCCAGTAGTAGGTCATCAGCCGCTTCACATAGGAGCGCGTTTCCGGCACCGGCATGCTCTCGATAAAGAGCAGGGCATCGTCATGCTTGCCGTCGCGCTGCTCAAGCCATCGCTGCAGACTCCCCGGCCCCGCATTGTAAGCGGCGGCGAGCTGCAGAAGGTTGCCGTTCGTCGTGTCGAGCAATTCTTCCAGATACCGCTGGCCGAGCGTCAGGTTGTACGACGGATCGCGCCACGAACCGGGGTCGCCAGCGGACAGATGGCTCGCCGTGCCGGGCATGATCTGCATCAGGCCGCGCGCGCCTGCGCCGGAGACGGCGCCGGGCTGGAAGCGGCTCTCGATGCGGGTGATCGCCAGGATCAGCGCACGGTCCACGTGATAGCCGCCGGTCGGCGCATAGCCGGGCACGGGATATAGCCCCGTCAGCATGATGCCGCGGCTGGCGCACATTTCACTCGCCCGCAATTCGAGATCGGGCAGATTCATGCGCCGCGCCAGCGCCGCGTAAGTCTGGCTGTCGCGGAAATCCATGTTGGCGAGCGCGCGCGCCATGTCGGTGTGCAGATAGTCGGTCTCGCCGGTCTGCCACAGCGCCACGGCGCGGTGCGCGGCCGGGTTCTGCATCAGGGCATTGAAGCTTCCCGGTTCGACCACTGGATCAGACATTCCGCCTGTCGCGCTCTGTCCGAGCACACGCTGCGCGATCATGCCGTAGAAGGTCGGCTGCTCGCGCGCCGCCGCTGTCAGCAGGGTGATCACCTTGAGCGGCTGACCCGCTTCCGTGTAGGAGCGCGCCGCCCAGAAGGCTGCGGCACTGCGCGTCCAGTTCGGCACCGACCCGTTCTGCGCCAGTGTTTCGAAATGGGCGGCGGCGACGTCAAACTTGCCCATGCGGTAGGCGGCGAGACCCGCTTCCCAGTCGAGCATGGGTGCGGTCGCATGATCGAAGGTGTTCGGCCGCGAGGCGACATCGAACGCTTCGAAATCCTGACCCTCGGCCAGATAGGAGGCGGCCACGCGCACCGACAGGCGCGCCACATCGGCGCCCGGCGCGCTGCCATTCGATTCCAGCGATTGCAGCACGGCATCGGCCTGCGCCGGATGATCGGCCTTGATGTACGCGGCGACCTGCGCCAGCGCCGAGCGCCCGGCGTCCGACGAAATCGATTGCTCCGGCGTATCGCCTTCCTCGTAGCCGCCGCCGGGCAGGCGCGGCAGGCCGATCGGCGTGGGAATGGTGGCCGTGACGCGGTAGCCGATCACGCGATGGTGGCGCTTCACCGGAACCGTCGCGCGCCGGATGGCCAGATCGTAGATTCGGTCGGCGATGCCGAGGTCCTTGTACTGGTCGAGCCAGGCGATGAGATCGGCGATGCTGGCATGCTCGGAGTACGGCGACAGGTAATGCAGGCCTTGCGCGTAACCGACCAGAGAACGGTCGTTCAGCTGCGCAACAAGCGCCTGCGCGTCGGCGAATCGGCCCGAACGTTCGTCATCGAAGATCTGGCGGTAGCGCGAAACATCGTCCGGGGAGAGAACGCCCACGGAAGACGGTGCGCTCGTACCTTGCGCGA
>DATIYG010000131.1:0-15452 GCA_035517755.1 Rhizomicrobium sp.
CGGCGACCTGGAGAATTCGTCGGGCTTCTACCTGATGGGCTATGCCTTGAATTCCAACGGCGACGTCGCGCCCGGCACGCAGCTCAGTGCCATCAACGTCACCAACCTGACCGGCAAGGCCGAGCCGACGACGACGATGACATTGCAGGCCAATCTGCAGTCGAGCACGGACGTCTATGACGGCAGCGTCACGCCGTATACGCCCGGCGCGCTGACCGACGGCTCGATCACGCCGAACTTTACGCGCACCGTCAACATCTATGACAGCCAGGGTGGCTCGCAGCCGGTGACGATCTCGTTCCTGAAGACGGACGCGAACCAGTGGAACTACGAAGTGAGCTACGCTGGAGACTCCACCAACGTCTACACCGGCAACACGCCGCCTACGATGCTGTACGCCGGCACCATGACGTTCAACACGGACGGCACGCTGGCCAATGCGGACAGCAATCTGTCCGGCAACCCATCCGGCTCGATCAGCGTTCCGATGGACTGGTCGGGATCATCGGGTCTTGCCGCGCAGACGATCTCCATCGACATGGGAACCGTCGGCGCGTCGAACGGCATGACGCAGTACGACAGCTCTTCGGCGCTGGTCAATGCGTCGGTGGATGGCGCGCTGTTCGGCACGCTGTCGGGCGTTTCGGTGGACACAAGCGGCATCGTCACCGCCTCGTTCTCGAACGGATTGACCCAGAAGATCTATCAGGTGCCGCTGGCGACGTTCGCCAATCCGAACGGTTTGGCGCCGATCTCCGGCAACGCCTACGCGCAGACGCTCAATTCGGGCGCCAGCGTCATCCGCAACGCCGGCGACGACAGCGCGGGCAAGATCCAGGGCAGCGCGCTGGAAGGCTCGACCGTCGATCTTGCCACGGAATTTACGAATTTGATCACCACGCAGCGTGCCTACACCGCATCCACGCGCGTGATCACAACCGCGTCAGACATGCTGCAAGACCTTACGCAGATGCATTAATGCGCTGATGCAGGGAACCCGGCGCCTTCGCATTCGTGAAGGCGCCGGCATTCCCAAAATCGAACAGCTGAGCCTTTGCCTTTCGACTTCTTTTACCTTGCGCCTACAGGCTTTTTTAAAAGGGGCGCGTGTACGTTTCGCATGGGTAGCGTTGGGATTGGAAATAGAAAATGGATGATCGCAGAGGACGTGTCAGCTATGTGATCGGGCCGGACGGCAGCCCGCTCACGCTTGCTGATCTTCCGCCCCCCAACACGAAGCGCTGGGTCATCCGCCGCAAAGCGGAAGTTGTTGCCGCGGTGCGCGGCGGATTGCTGAGCCTCGACGAGGCCTGCCGCCGCTACACGCTGACGGTCGAGGAATTTCTCGCCTGGCAGCGCGCGATCGATCGCTTCGGCCTCGCAGGTCTGCGCGCAACGCGCGTTCAGCAATATCGCAACTAGATCGGTGATCGCGAGCGCGACGACGAACCGGTAACGCTCTGTTAAGGTCGCTTTTCAAAGCGTAAATGCGATTTCGCAGATAGCGTTAAGCGCGCCTTTACCAACACACGGCAAGCTTTGCCTAGTTCTGGGGCAAATGGCGGGCGTTCGATCCGTCATGCATCTCGAAGGGGTCAAGCTTGCCGGACTTCATCAGAAGCATTGGTGCTGCGCGCTTTGGCGTGATGGCGGGTGTGGCCGCCGCGCTCACCGCGTTCTTTCTCTATGTCGCCGGCGTCATCAGCCAGCCGGCCAAGACAATCCTCTATGCCGATCTCGAGCCGCGCAGCGCGGCAGCCGTCACGGCCAAGCTCGATGCGATGAACGTGCCCTACGAAGCCAGGGGCGACGGCGGCACCATCCTGGTTCCGTCCGATCAGGTCACCAAGCTGCGCATGGAGCTGGCGGCAGAGAACCTTCCGGCGGCTGGCATCGGCTACGAGATCTTCGACAAGTCCGATGCCTTCGGCACCACCGCCTTCGTGCAGAACATCAACCGGCTGCGGGCGCTCGAGGGTGAACTGGCAAGGTCGGTGCAAACCATCCAGGGCGTTCAGGCCGCGCGCGTTCATCTTGTCATTCCGGAGCGGCAGATCTTTTCGCGCGAGGCGCAAAGCCCAAGCGCATCGGTTGTCCTCAAGACGAGCGGCGTGATGGACCGGGGCCAGGTGGCTGCCATCCAGCACCTCATTGCGGCCGCCGTGGCCGGAATGGAGCCGTCGCGCGTCGCCATCATCGACGACAAGGGCGATCTGCTCGCCGGCGGCGATGACAAGCAGGGCGCGGATGCAACGGCCGCCGACGAGGAACAGCACACGTCCGACTACGAAGAACGGCTGCGGCAGCGGCTCGAATCCATCGTGTCGAGCGTGGTTGGACCCGGCCATGTCCGTGTCCAGGTGTCGGCCGATCTGAATTACAATCACATCAACGAGACGTCCGAGACCTACGATCCGGACAGCAAGGTCATCCGCTCTACCCAGACGGTCGAGCAGAATTCCAGCGACAGCGCCAACAACACCACCAATGCCGTTTCGGTCGGCTCGCAATTGCCCACGCAGCAACAGCAGCAACCCGGAACCGGCGACAACAGCGGCAACAAGTCCAACAGCACGCGCACCGAGGAGACGACCAACTACGAAATTTCCAAGACGGTACGCACATCCAGCGAGAACGGTGGCGATGTGAAACGGTTGTCGGTCGCGGTCGTCGTGGATGGCGCAACGACCATGAGCGCCGACGGCAAGGAGACCTACAAGCCCCGCACCGCGCAGGAGATGAGCCAGATCGCGGCGCTGGTGAAGTCCGCCATGGGTTTCAGCAAGGCGCGCGGCGACCAGGTGCAGATCACCAATATGCCGTTCGCCCACATGGATGCCGCGATCGGAACCCCGGCTCCGGCCCCGTTGCTCGGCCTGGATTCCAGCGACTGGTTCAAGATCATCGAAGTGGCGATCCTGTCCGTCACCGCGCTTCTGATCGGCTTCTTCGTCGCGCGGCCCCTGATCAACCGGATGTTCGCGCCGGCGGGCGCCGCACCCAGCACCGCCGTCTTCGCCGCACAAGGCGTCGCCGGCGCGTTGCCGCCGCCGGCCGAGGCAAGCGTGCCGGGAATGCAGCCGGCGATCGCCATGGCCGCGACCGGCGGAGCATTGCCGCCACCGAAAGAGAGCATGATCGATATCTCGCGCATCGAAGGACAAGTGCGCGAGTCCTCCATCCGCAAGGTGGGCGAAGTCGTGCGGTCGCATCCCGAAGAGGCGCTCGCGATCCTTCGCACCTGGCTGCATCAACCGGGCTGATCCATGTCGCGCGCAAAGGCACAGACCAAGGAAGACATCCGCGCACTGACCGGACCGGAGCGTTCGGCCGTGCTGATGCTCGCGCTCGGCGAAGAGCATGGCGAGCAGGTGTGGCGGATGATGGACGAGGACGAGGTCAAGGAGATCACCCAGGTGATGTCCAATCTCGGAACCGTGAGCGCCAATCTCGTCGAGAAATTGCTGGTCGATTTCGTGTCGCAGATGTCGGCGACGGGCTCACTGATGGGATCCTACGAAGCGACCGAGCGGCTGATCGCCAAGTTCATGCCGGGCGACAAGGTTTCCCAGATCATGGAGGAGATCCGTGGTCCGGCGGGCCGCACCATGTGGGACAAGCTCGCCAATGTGAACGAATTGGTGCTCGCGAACTATCTCAAGAACGAGTACCCGCAAACCGTCGCTGTCGTGCTGTCCAAGATCAAGCCGGAGCATTCCGCCCGCGTGCTGGGCGCGCTGCCCGAAGAGTTCGCCATGGAAGTGGTGCAGCGCATGCTGCGCATGGACTCCGTGCAGAAGGACATCCTCGACAAGGTCGAGAAGACGCTGCGGGTGGAGTTCATGTCGAACCTCGCGCGCACGGCCAAGCGCGACGCGCACGAATACATGGCCGAGATCTTCAACAATTTCGATCGCCAGACGGAAAGCCGCTTCCTCACCGCCCTGGAAGAGCGCAGCCGCGATTCCGCCGAGCGCATCAAGGCCTTGATGTTCACCTTCGAGGATCTCGGCAAGCTCGATCCCGGCTCCATCCAGACGCTGCTGCGCCATGTGGAGAAGGACAAGCTGGCGCTCGCGCTCAAGGGCGCGACCGACACGCTGCGCGATGTCTTCTTCTCCAACATGAGCGAACGGGCCGGAAAAATCCTGCGTGAGGACATGGAAGCCATGGGCCCGGTACGCCTCAAGGACGTCGACGATGCCCAGATGCGGATGGTCAACGTTGCCAAGGATCTCGCCAACAAGGGCGAGATCATGATCGCCTCCGGCCAGGGCGAAGACGAGCTGGTGTACTGATGGCGGCGGCAAGCAAATTCACGTTCGACGTCGAGTTTCGTCCCGAGGGGGACGTGGTCTCCAACGCCGCGCGCACGCGCATGAAGAAGACGCTGACGCAGGACGAGATCGATCAGCTCTGCGCCAGGGCCCGCGAGCAGGGCCTCAAGGCGGGGCAGGTGCGTGCACTTGAAGAAGTTGCCGTGTCTGCCCGGGAGGCCGCCGAGGTCATTCGCGACGTGCTGGACGAGGCGACACGCGAGCTCGATTCCGTTCGCGCCGAATGCGCCGAGCTCGCCATGATGGCGGCGCGCAAGCTGGCGCGCGCAGCGCTCGCCGCCGCCCCGACGAGCGAAGTCGAATCGGCGCTGCGCGATGCCATGCATCAGGCGATCGGCGAGCCGCGCATCCTCGTTCGCGTCGCGCCGCAGGTCGCGGACGCCATCTCGCAGCACCTGCCGGCGATCGCGCATGAGGAAGGTTTCGAAGGCCGCGTCCAGCTTGCCGCCGATCCGAACGTCAAGGACGCGGACTGCCGTATCGAATGGCGCGGCGGCGGCGCGGAACGTGTCGAAGCGGTCATCGAGGCCGCACTTGCAGAACTTGTGACGCGGCGGTTTTCCGCCAGCGCAAAGCCCATGACAGAGGAAGACCAGCATGTCCGGTAATGGCGAAATCGAACTGACGGACCTCGGCGACACCGGGGAGCAGGACGGCGCTGCGCTCCTGCAGGGCGAGACCAGCCAGCAGGTCGCGGACGCCAGGCACAGCGCCTCCGACCTGGAAGCCGTCTACGACGTGCCGGTCACGGTTTCGGCCGTGCTCGGCAAGTCCGGCATGGAAGTGAGTCAGCTTCTCAAGCTGAGCAAGGGAACGGTCGTCGAGCTGGATCGCAAGGTCGGCGAAGCCATCGACATCTATGTGAACAACCGTCTCGTCGCGCGCGGCGAAGTGGTGCTGGTCGAGGATCGTCTCGGCGTGACCATGACGGAAATCATCAAGGCCGGCCAGTCGTAAGGCGGGACGGAACAAGGAGCGAAGGCCATGCGGCTACTCATCATCGGCTCACTTCAGGGGCAGATCGGCGCGGCGACGAAGATCGCCATGGATCGCGGTGCCAAGGTCACGCACGCGACCGACATCGACCAGGGCCTGGCCGAATTGCGCTCGGGACGCGGTGCCGATCTCGTGATGTGCGATGTGAGTCTCGACATCGGGCGGCTGGTCCGCGCGCTCGCCACCGAACGCATCTGCACGCCGGTCGTCGCCTGCGGCATCGGCACCGATGCCCGCCGCGCGGTCGATGCCATTCGCGCCGGCGCCAAGGAATACCTGCCGCTGCCGCCCGATCCGGAACTGATCGCGGCCGTGCTGGCGGCCGTTGCCGATGAATCGCATCAGATGATTCACGAAGACGAGGCAATGAGCGCCGTGCTGACGCTGGCCGACCAGGTGGCCGGCAGCGAAGCCTCCATCCTCATTACCGGCGAAAGCGGCACCGGCAAGGAAGTGATGGCGCGATACATCCATCGCAAATCCGCGCGTGGCGAGAAGCCGTTCATTTCGGTGAACTGCGCCGCCATTCCGGAAAACCTGCTCGAATCCGAATTGTTCGGCCACGAGAAGGGCGCCTTCACCGGCGCGATCGCGCGCCGCGTCGGCAAGTTCGAGGAGGCCAATGGCGGCACGCTGCTGCTTGACGAAATCAGCGAGATGGACGCGCGCCTGCAGGCGAAACTGCTGCGCGCCATCCAGGAGCGCGAGATCGATCGTGTCGGCGGCACCAAGCCGGTGAAAGTCGACATCCGCATCATTGCCACGTCGAACCGCGATCTGGCGGACGCGGCGAAGCGCGGCACGTTCCGCGAAGACCTGCTCTATCGCCTCAATGTCGTGAATCTGCGCCTGCCGGCGCTGCGCGACCGTCCGAAGGACATCCTCGCGCTGGCCCGCCACTTCGCGCACAAATACGCGGAAGCGAACGGCGTGCCGTTCCGCCCAATCGCGCCGCAGACCGAGCGCTTGCTGATCAGCCACAACTGGCGCGGCAATGTGCGCGAGCTCGAGAACACGATCCATCGCGCCGTGCTGCTGGCCAGCGGTTCGGAGATCGGGCCGGAATCGATCCGCTTGCCGGATGGCACGCAGGTGGGTGCCGCCACCAATGTGACGGGTCCGGTGTCAGCCGCGGTGCAGGCCGCCACGGTTGTCGCCACACGCGGACTGGTCGGCCGCACGGTCGCTGACGTCGAGCGCGACCTCATCCTCGACACGCTCGATCATTGCCTCGGCAACCGCACGCATGCCGCGAACATCCTCGGCATCTCCATCCGCACCTTGCGCAACAAGCTGCGCGAGTACTCCCAGGCCGGGCTTGCGATTCCCCAGCACGGCGAATCCCGTGCGGCTGGTTGATGAATCTGAATGACGGACACAACCATCACACCGACGCCCTCGGGGCTCGCGAACTTTAGCCTCGCTTCGCTGGCCGGTTATCTGAAGCGCAGCGATCTGGCGCTCGCCATCGGCATCATGACGATCCTCATCGTCCTGATCGTGCCGCTGCCGCGCTGGATGCTCGACTTCTTCCTCGCGTTGTCGCTGTCGCTCTCCATCCTGATCCTGATGACGGCGGTGTTCGTGAGGAAGCCGCTGGAATTCAGCTCGTTTCCCACAGTGCTCCTCATCACCACGATGATGCGCCTTGCACTCAATCTTGCGTCTACGCGCCTCATCCTCAGCAATGGCGCGACCGGCACGGAAGCGGCCGGCTACGTGATCCAGGCGTTCGGCCACCTGATCATGCAGGGCAATTTCGTCATCGGCCTGATCGTGTTCGCGATCCTCGTTATCGTGAACTTCGTGGTGATCACCAAGGGTTCGGGCCGAATCGCGGAAGTCGCCGCGCGCTTCACCCTGGATGCCATGCCCGGCAAGCAGATGGCCATCGACGCCGATTTGTCGTCCGGACTGATCGACGAGAAGACCGCGCGCGAACGGCGCAAGTCGCTGGAATCGGAATCCAATTTCTTCGGCGCCATGGACGGTGCCAGCAAATTCGTGCGCGGTGATGCCATCGCCGGACTGATGATCGTCGGCATCAACATCATCGGCGGCATCATCATCGCCGTGGCGCAGAAGGGCATGAGCTTCTTCGACGCGACGCAGACCTTCACGTTGCTCACGGTCGGCGAAGGGCTCGTCAGCCAGATGCCGGCGCTGATCGTGTCAACCGCCGCCGGCCTCATGGTGTCCAAGGCGGGCGTAGAAGGCGCAACCGACAAGGCGCTCATCGGCCAGCTGTCGTTCTATCCGCAGGCGCTCGGCATGGCGTCCGCCGTAATGGGCATCGTCGGCGTCCTGCCGGGCATGCCGACCCTGGTGTTCACGGCACTCTCCGCACTGGTCGGCGGCGCGGCGTGGATCGCCTACAAGCGCAAGGATCAGGCGCAGGCCGAAGAGAAGAAGCAGGAAGAGAAGGCGCGCGCCGATGCCGCGCCCAAGGAAGAATCGATCGCTTCGGCGCTCGCCATGGACATGCTGCGCATCGAGCTCGGTTACGGGCTCCTGCCGCTGATCAATGACGTGCAGGGCCATCGCATCACGGACCAGATCAAGGCGCTGCGCCGCCAACTGGCGCAGGAGATGGGATTCGTGATGCCGCAGGTGCGCATCCTCGACAACATGCAGCTTGGCGCCAACGAGTATCGGATCTCCGTCAAGGAAGTGGAATCCGGGCGCGGCGAGCTGTTCCCCGGAAGCCTGTTGTGCATGGATCCGCAAGGCCATCCGGTCGATCTGCCGGGCACGCACACGACAGAGCCCGCGTTCGGATTGCCGGCGACATGGGTGGCGCAGGCCCTGCGCGAGGAAGCCTCGTTCCGCGGGCTCACGGTGGTCGATCCCGGAACGGTGCTCACCACCCACCTGACGGAAGTGCTCAAGTCCAACATGGCGGAGCTGCTTTCCTACGCCGAGACGAAGAAGCTGCTCGACGAGTTGCCGGCCGAACAGAAGAAGCTGGTGGACGACATCATCCCGTCGCAGATCTCCATCACCGGCGTGCAGCGCGTGCTGCAGACCTTGCTGGGCGAACGCGTGTCGATCCGCGACCTTCCGGCGATCCTCGAAGGGGTCGCGGAAGCCGCAAGCCACACCAAGAATCCGCTCTACATCACCGAACATGTGCGCGGCCGCATCGCGCGTCAGCTGTGCCATCAGAATTTGTCGCCCGGCGGATATCTGCCGCTGGTCGCTCTGTCCCCGGCGTGGGAGCAGGCCTTCGCGGAATCCATCATCGGCCAGGGCGAGGAACGGCAGCTGGCGATGGCGCCATCGCAACTCCAGCAATTCATCCAGACCGTGCGCGAGCGTTTCGATGAAGCAGGGCAGAAGGGCGACGTGCCGGTCCTGCTGACGGGCCCGCAGATCCGTCCGTTTGTGCGGTCGATCGTCGAGCGCTTCCGCGCGCAAACCGTGGTGATGTCGCAGAACGAAATTCACGCCAGCATCCGGCTGCGCACGCTGGGGACGGTGTGATGGAAAATCACGCGGGACGCCTTGCACCGCCCCCCACCCGAGAAATCGCTTCGCGATTTCTCGACCTCCCCACAAGGGGGAGGTGAATCATGCAGCTCCGTACCATTCTTGCCCGGGACATGCGCGAGGCCCTCGCCAGGATGCGCGCCGAGATGGGCGAGGATGCCGTGATCGTCGGCAGCCAGAAAGCACGCGACGGCGGCGTCATCGTACGGGCGGCGCTTGATCATCCGGAGGAGTCTGAGTCTGCAGCGGTGCCGCAATCGGCACCTGCTGCAACTGAGCAGGACAATGCCGCTCCGTCGACATTGGAAGACACCCATCGTTCCGCTCTCATGCGGCGCCTACGCGGCGAACGCTCCGCGAATGCGACCGCGCGAAATTTCAATCGGGCAGAATTGCTGTCCCTGTTGCGCACGCATCGCGCACCCGAATCGCTGGCGCACGATCTTGCCAAGGCCGCCGAACAATCCGGGTTGAGCGACATGACGCTCGCGCTCGCTTCCGCGCTCGACCGGCGCATGAATCTCGCACCGGTCGAATTCACCAGACCGGTCGTGCTTCTGCTCGTCGGTCCGAACGGCGCGGGCAAGACGGCCGTGGCCGCGAAGCTCGCGGCGCATGCGAAACTTGCCGGCCGCGCCGTCAAGCTTGTTGCAACCGATGCCGATGGTGCAGGCGCCATCGCGCGTCTCGAGACCTTCGCCCGGCATCTCGACGTGCCGTTTGCGGTCGTCGAGAGCGCAGAGGATCTGGCAAAGACGGTTGCGCAATGCCGTACGGACAACACGTCGCTCATCATCGACACCGCCGGATTCGATCCACGCAACGGCAAGGCACGTGCGGCCTTCACTGCACTGTCGAAGATCGAAGGCATCGAGACGGTCGGGATCGTCTCCGCAGCGAGCGATGCCGAAGAAGTTTCGGAAATCACCGGCGCGCTCGGCACGCTGGGCGCGAAATCGCTGATCGTCACGAGTGTCGACACCGTCAGGCGCCTGGGCGCGCTTGTCGCCGCGGCAAGCGGCGGCCCGACGCTGGCGCATGTCACACGCTCGGCTTATGTCGCGGCCGGGCTCGAAACACTGACCCCGTTGTCGCTGGCGCGCGTGCTGATCGACAGCGGAAGCGGCGATTCCAACCAGGGAAGTGCGCAATGAACGCGATGACGCGCCCGCTTCCACGCCTCACCGCCATCGGGTCGGGAAAGGGCGGCACCGGCAAGACCCTGCTGGCGCTTCATCTCGCCCACGCCTTTGCGAAGGAAGGCGAGCGCGTGCTTCTGTGCGACGCCGATCTCGGGCTTTCCAACACCACAGTGCATCTCGGCCTGAAGGACGGCGGCGATCTTCCCGCCGTGGTCGCGGGCGATTGCGAAATCGACGACGTGGCGGTTGCCGTGCTGGGCGGATCGGGCAAGGGCGGCTTCGACCTTCTTTCAGCGCCGCCCGGTTCCGGCGCCTTCGCCAACGCCGGCGTTGGGGCGGCAACGACGCTGATCGCCAAACTCCGCACCGCGCCGAATTACGATCGCGTCGTGCTCGATCTGGGGGCCGGCGTCGATGCAACCATCATGGCACTGGCGGCTGCCGCCGACGAAACCATCGTCGTGCTGACGCCAGATCCCGCGGCGCTGACCGATGCCTACGCCTTCACCAAGCTGCTGCTGCGCGCCACGCGTTTCCGCGCGCCGGAATTCATCGTCAACATGGTGGCAAACGATGCCGAGGCGCGGCGGACGGCGGAAGCGTTCATCGGCACCTGCCGTGCCTTCCTCAAGATCGAGCCGCCGCTGATTGCAACCGTCACGCGGGACAATCGCGTACTGGAAGCGGTGCGCCGGCAGTGCTGCCTGTCCACCACGCAACCGACGCTTGTGGCGCGGGCCATGGCCGAAGTCGCCGCCTCGTTGCACCGGCGTCTGTTTCCATCCCGGGTGGCGGCCGGCGGCGTGCGTTAACCACAGCCGGTCGCAAACCGAAACGCCGCAGTCACGGAAATTAGCGGTTTTCCTGAGTTATGTGGCCTTACCGGCAAAGTGGTTTTCGTGTATTCTTTAACAATGTGGGCCCTGGCGACGGGGCCGTGGGGGTCTGCGTCCAAGGGGGTTCTATGTCTGCGCTTATGGATATCTGGCATTCGACGCTGGGGCTGTTCACCGGCGGCGATATGATTTCGATCGCGATCATCGTGGTCATCGCGCTTGCCGCCGGCTTCTTCATGGAGAGCGTCGGCTCGCTGGTCACGACGACGTTTCTGGCGCTGGTCGTGTTCGGCATCGCGACGTATGTGCGCGCGATGGTGATGAACAAGGGCGATGCCGGTGCGCTTGCCCAGACGGACTGGAGCCACCTGCTCAAGCTGACCGTCCACGATGTTCTGCCTTACGCGATCGTGTTCGCCGTGCTGATCACGCTGGTGAACGTCGCCCGTTCGGCGATCGGCCGCTGATTCGCTTGTCCGGCGTGGACGCGATGGGAGCGAGGCGCTAGCCTCCTCCCATGGTAGTCCTGATTCTTCTTGCCGTAGTTGTGCTGGCCGGCCTCTGGGCCGTGTCGGTCTATAACGGTCTGGTTCGCCGCAAGACCATGGTGGCCGAGGGCTGGAGCGGCATCGACACCCAGCTCAAGCGGCGTGCCGATCTCATTCCCAACCTCGTCGAGACCGTAAAGGGATACGCCGGCCACGAGCGCGACACGTTCGAGGAATTGGCGAAACTTCGCTCGCAGGGCCAGACGCAAACCGATCCGGCCCAGCGCGCACAGACCGAAGCCGCCATCACCGCCGCCATCGGCAAGATCATGGCCGTGGCGGAAGCCTACCCGCAATTGCGCGCCAGCGAGAATTTCCAGGCGTTGCAGAAGGATCTGGCCGACATCGAGGACCAGATCCAGATGGCGCGGCGCTATTACAACGGCACGGTGCGCGACTACAACGTCGTGATCCAGCAATTCCCGTCGAACCTGATCGCCGGATTCGGCAACTTCACGCCGGCGCCGTTCTTCCAGGCCGACGATGCCGACAGGGCGGTGCCGAAGGTGTCGTTCGGCTCATGAGGCTGCGCGCGGCCCTAGTCGCGGCGTTCTTCGCGCTTCTCACTGTCGATGCTTCCGCCGACGAACGCATCACCGGCTACAACAGCAATGTCGACGTGGCGCAGAACGGTGCGCTGACCGTCACCGAAACGATTTCCGTGATCGCCGAGGGCGAACGCATCAGGCACGGCATCTATCGCGATTTCCCGACGACCTACACCGACAAGCTCGGCCGCCGGGTGCATGTCAGCTTCGACGTGCTGCACGTCACCCGCGACGGATCGGATGAGCCCTACAGCCTCGACTCCATCGAAAGCGGCGTGCGCATCAAGATCGGCAGCGCCGACAATCTTGTTCCCGAAGGCCGCCACACCTACACGATCACTTACGCTACCGACCGGCAGATCGGATTCTTCCGCGACTATGACGAGCTCTACTGGAACGTCACCGGCAATTTCTGGATCTTCCCCATCGATCGCGCAGAGGTGACAATCAATCTGCCGATGGGCGCCCACGTCAGGCAATACGCGTCCTACACGGGTTCTGTCGGCTCGCGCGCCAACAATGCGCAATGCGAGCAGTTCAGCGGCCGCACGCTGCATTGCTGGACGACCGCGGTGCTCGAGGCCAACGAAGGCCTGACGGTCGCCGTCGGGTTCGACAAGGGTGCCGTTCTGCCGCCGACCGCTGCCGAGCAGCGCGCGATGTTCATCCGCGACAATGCAAGCAGTGTCGCCGCCATCTTCGGCATCGCCGTCTTGCTCGTGTATTTCCTCGCTACCTGGTTCGAATTCGGACGCGATCCGTCGGGCGGCCCGGTCATTCCGCTGTTCGCGCCGCCCAAGGATTTCTCGCCCGCCGCCGTGCGCTTCGTGCACGAGATGGGTTACGACCGCAAAGCCTTTGCCGCCACGCTCATCGACATGGCTGTGAAGGGCTATATGAAAATCGCGCAGAACGACGGCACCTACAAGCTGACGCGCACCGGCAAGCTCGATCGCGATGCAGGTCTCGCGAGCGCGGAGAGCGCGGTGTCGAGCAAGCTCTTCTCGTCGGCACACGATTCGATCGAGTTGAAGCAGACCAACCACACCGACGTCGCCGCCGCGATTTCCGCCCTGAAGACATCGCTCAAGAACGAGTACGAGAAGGCCTATTTCGTCACCAATTCGCACTGGTTCATCGGCGGACTCGTCCTCCTCGCCATCACCGGGATTGCCACAGCACTTCTGTCGGACGATGCGGCCACGGCGGGGTTCATGCTGTTCTGGCTGTCAGGCTGGTCGCTTGGAACCTCGTTCCTCGTCCATCGCGTCTACGACAATTGGCGCGATGTGATCTTCGGACCGGGCTCGCGCATCCTGAATACCCTCTCGGCTCTGTTCATCACGGCCTTCGCCACGCCGTTCGTGGGGGCACTGATCTTCGTTCTCTATACCTTCGGCGGGCAGATCTCGTGGATCGCGAGTGCGGCGCTGATCGCGGGCGGCATCGCGACCTATGTCTTCTATCACCTGCTGAAGGCGCCCACCTTGCTCGGCAGCAAGATCCGCGCGCAGATCGACGGCTTCAAGATGTATCTGTCGACCGCGGAAACGCCGCGGCTGGAGATGCTGCATCCGCCGGCCGTCACACCCGACGTCTTCGAGAAGTTTCTGCCCTACGCCATCGCGCTCGATTGCGAGAATGCGTGGAGCAAGAAGTTCGAGGCCGAGGCGGCGGCGGCCGGCACGGCGCCGGACCAGGCCTACACGCCGGTGTGGTACACCGGCGGCTCTTACGGCAGCTTCAGTCCGTCGAGTTTTGCATCGTCGATCGGCGCCTCGATGGCGGCGGCCGCGGCGTCTGCGGCAACCGCACCGGGATCCAGTTCCGGCAGCGGCGGAGGCGGATCGTCGGGTGGCGGCGGCGGCGGTGGTGGCGGCGGTGGCTGGTAGCGAGCGCCGTCAGCCCTTCTTCTTCCCCGGACCGTCGAGGGCGAATGCGCCGGGCCCGAGACCGACGATCATCAGCAATCCGCCGGCGATCGCCATGTTGCGGGCGAAGAGATCGTAGTCCGCCGCTTTGTCGGCCGCGTTCGTCACATGCCAGAAATCCTGCAAGGCGAACGACGCGATCATCGTGAAGGCGAACAGCAGCAGCGCGCCGTGGCGGGCATTGAACCCGAGCGCCAGCGACAGGCCGCCCAAGGTCATCACCACCAGCGACAGCAGCAGCACGAGAGGCGCGACGGGAATATGCCTCATCGCGAGCAGGGTCACATTGGCGTCCCATCCGTGCGCGTAGGCCCAAGCCTGGCTCAGGAAGAACCACGCAAGAATGAGCCGGCCAAGAAGCGGCGAAATATGTTCGGACAACGACACGCGCGCGAACCCCCGACGCAGATCATATCACAGCCACGCGCCGCGTGGCGCAGTCTGCAAAAAAACCTAGGCTTGGCGGATCGCGTGCTTGCGCAAATGGCGGACGATGGCCATTTCGTCGAGGCGCGTCTGGGAGCGGCGTGCTTCCGCTTCGGCGACGCGGCGGTTCTCCTGCTCGATGGCGAGCTCCAGGCTCTTGAGGTCCTGGTAGGCGCCGCTCAAATCGCCCTGGCACTGCTCGCGCTCGCGCTCGAGGTCCTTCAGGCTGTTACGGATGTTGTCGCGGCGGGAGTCGATCGAGCGCAGGAACGACGGGAATGCAAGGCGGCCGATGTCGGAATCGTTGGCGCGCTGCTTTTCGCGGTTCACGCTGTCGTCGAGGTCCGAGAGCTTGCGCTCGAGGTCGGTCTTCATGCCGTCGAGGGTCGTCAGCCGGCGCTTGAGGTCGTCGACGCGGAAGCGCTTCAGGCGCACCAGTGTGTCGCGGCGTTTCATTGTGCCTTACCCCTTGTTGCGCCGACAATCGCGTCGAGCGCCGAATACCCATCGCTCAGGTTCGAGCGCACATCCTTGTTCTGAGAGAGAAACGCTTCGAGCTGCGGATAGATCTTGATCGCGGCATCAACTTCCGCATGCGTGCCGCTTTTGTAGGCGCCAAGCCGGATCATCTCGGCCATGTCTTCGTAGGTCGCCAGCTTGGCGCGCGCCGCCGTGACGATCTGCTGCTCTTCGTCGCTGTTGCAGGCCGGCATGGCGCGCGAAACCGACTTGAGTACGTTAATGGCGGGGAAGCGGCCCCGTTCCGCAATGGCACGGTCGAGCACGATGTGGCCGTCCAGGATGCCGCGCACGGCATCGGAAATCGGCTCGTTGTGATCGTCGCCTTCGACGAGAACCGTGAACAGTCCGGTGATGGAACCGTCCGTTCCCTCGTCGCCGGGGCCGGCGCGTTCCAGCAATCGCGGCAATTCGGCGAAGACGGTCGGCGTGTAGCCTTTCGTGGCCGGCGGCTCGCCTGCCGACAATCCGATCTCCCGCTGTGCCATCGCGAAACGCGTCACGCTGTCCATCAGCAGCAGCACATGCAAACCCTGGTCCCGAAGCTGTTCCGAAATGGCCATGGCGACGTAAGCCGCCTGGCGGCGCACCAGCGCAGGCTCGTCCGATGTCGCGGCGACGACGACACTGCGCGCCAGGCCCTGGGTTCCCAGATCGTCCTCGATGAATTCCTTGAGCTC
>DATIYG010000132.1:0-2936 GCA_035517755.1 Rhizomicrobium sp.
CGGTGGCGTCAGCGCGTCTTACGCGATGCTGGGCGACGTGCACATTGCCGAACCCGGCGCCCTCATCGGCTTCACCGGACAGCGCGTGATCGAACAGACGATCCGCGAGAAGCTGCCGGAAGGATTTCAGCGCGCCGAGTATCTGCTCGATCATGGCATGGTGGACATGGTGGTTCACCGCCACGAGCTGCGCGCAACCTTGTCCCGTCTGCTGCATCTCATGATGAAAAAGCCGAAGCCAAAGGCGCCGCCGCAAACCATTTCGGCCACCCCGACCCGCGCCGCCATCGCCTCGTCGAAAGGCAACGGTTCGACCCCGCCATGAGCGTCGCGTCCAAGAGCGACGTCATCCTGGAACGGCTGCTGGCGCTTCACCCCAAACGGATCGACCTCGTTCTCGACCGCATTGTGCGGCTGCTGGCGCGCCTTGGTCATCCCGAGGAGAAATTGCCGCCGGTTATTCATGTGGCCGGCACCAACGGAAAGGGATCGACCGTCGCCTTTTCGCGCGCGATGCTGGAAGCGCAGGGGCTCAAGGCGCATGTCTACACGTCGCCGCATCTGGTGCGGTTCCACGAGCGCATCCGTTTGGCTGGCACGCTGATCTCCGAAGCGGAATTGTCCAATACACTCGAGGAATGCGAACAGGCGAACGGCGGTGCGCCGATCACCTTCTTCGAGATCACGACGGCGGCTGCGTTGCTCGCGTTTTCGCGTCATCCCGCTGACGCTCTCATTCTCGAAGTGGGGCTCGGCGGGCGCCTGGACGCGACGAATGTCATCCGCAAGCCGGTCATGACGGTGATCACGCCGGTCGGCCTCGACCACCAGGAGTTCCTCGGCGACTCGCTCGCAGGGATCGCCGCGGAAAAGGCCGGCATCATCAAGCCCGGCGTGCCGCTTGTTGTCGGGCCGCAACTGGATCAGGCGTTCTATGTGATCGAGCGCACCGCAGACTCTCTTTCTGCCCCCGCCAATTTCTTCGGCCAGGATTTCTATGCCCATGCCGAGCATGGCCGCATGGTCTATCAGGATGAATTCGGGTTGCTCGACCTGCCGCTCCCGAGGCTTGCCGGCGCGCACCAGATCGAAAATGCGGCGCTTGCCATCGCGGCGTTGCGCTATGCGAGGAAGAACTGGGCGAAGGAAGAGGGCATCGAGGAAGGCCTGCGCAAGGTCGAATGGCCAGCGCGCCTGCAGCGTCTCACGAAAGGCCCGCTGGTTGCGCTCGCGCCCGAAGGCGCCGAAGTGTGGCTCGACGGCGGACACAATCCGCATGCCGCGCTAGCCATCGCACATGCCATGGCAGATCTGGAAGAACGTTCGCCGAAGCCGCTCTATCTCATTTCCGGCATGCTGAAGACGAAGGACTCCAGCGGCTACTTTGCGCCTTTCCGCGGCCTGGCGCGTCATGTGACTACGGTCACAATTCCCGGCGAGGATGCGAGCCGCGGCGCCGGCGAATTGTACGACGCCGCGCGCGACGCAGGCCTCGATGCCAGTCCGGCTGACGATCTCGAAGATGCCATGATTCAGGTGACGGGTTGGGCGCAGGGGCGGCCGGGCGAAGGCCCTCCGCGCGTCCTCATTTGCGGTTCCCTTTATCTGGCCGGCCGCGTGCTCGCAGACAATTCGTGAGCCCCCAGATAAACCTCACCGGCGTTTGGCACGGCCTCTACACTTATCCGCGCCATCTCCAGCGCGTGCTTTTCGATGCGACCCTGATTGAAAGCGGTCAATGGCTGTCGGGCTCGACGCACGAAATCTGTGCAACCGGGCCCCATCGCGGAGAAATGCTCTACGCCACCCTGCTCGGCGAACGCAGCGGCAGCCTTGTTACCTTCCGCAAGACTTATGACGGCCGCGTCCCGAACTATTCGCATTCGATCGACTACGAGGGCGCGATCAGTTCCGACGCGAGCGAAATCGAGGGCCGGTGGAAAATCACGTCGACCTGGTCAGGCAAGTTCCGGATGATCCGCTCCATGGGCAAGGAGCAGGCCGTCGAGACCAAGGTTTTCGAGCGGATTTAGCTCAGTTGCCTTTGCTCACCGCGCCGCCGCCACTGACCGCCGAGGTCACCTGGGGGTTGCCCCAATAGACGATGTCGCCGCCGCCGTTGACCGCGGCCATCAGGCGGCCGCTTGCCTTCAGCTGGATATCGCCGCCGCCGTCGACCGCGGCATTGGCTTCCGCCGCTTCGAGCGAGCGAATGTCGATTTCGCCGCCGCCTTCGATGGCCGCCGCGACCTTCTCCTGACGGCCGAAGCTCGACGCCGTCTCGATCTTGCCGCCGCCATTGATCGACACACCATCGATGTTGGGCGTCACGATCTCGATGTCGAGATCGTAGTGTTGCGGGCAATCCGAATCGCAGGCGTCGATGACGAGCTGGTCGCCGTGATCCACGCGGAAGCGGGTGAACTGGGTGCTGCCGGAAACGAGCGTCACACGCTGCGCATCGCCGCGCCGCAAGGTCACATGTCCGCCGCCGCGCAACTGCACGGAACGGAAATGATCGACGGGAACGGCTGTGCCGGCCATCGCCGGTGAGGCCAGCGTGGCGCAGGCGAGAAGAGCAATGGACAGACGCATCGAGAAGCTCCTTAAGGGCATCCACGCCCAACATAAGGAGCCGTCACTAGTTTCAGCACATACGAAATGCGGCGGAGCGGCTATGCCGTCCTGACGCCTGCGCCCGAAGAGATGGACGCCTCGATCCATTCGCGGATTTTGGATTTCGGAAGCGCGCCGACCTTGGTGGCCGCCACCTGGCCCTGGCTGAAGATCATGAGAGTCGGAACGCCGCGCACACCATACTTCGTCGGCGTGTTCGGATTCTCGTCGATGTTGATCTTGGCGATCGTCACCTTGTCCTGAAGTTCTCCGGCGAGCTCTTCGAGAGCGGGCGCGATCATCCGGCACGGCCCGCACCA
>DATIYG010000133.1:0-2693 GCA_035517755.1 Rhizomicrobium sp.
CGATCTCCAACACGGCGGAATACGGCGCCTATCGCACCGGCCCGCGCGTGATCGATCAGCACGTGCGCGAGGAGATGAAGCGCGTGCTGGCCGATATCCAGTCGGGCAAGTTCGCCAAGGAATGGATGGCGGAGAACGCCTTCGGCCAGAAGGACTTCACGGCGATGCGCGAACGCACGGCGTCACATCCGATCGAAGCCGTCGGCAAACGCCTGCGCGCCATGATGCCGTGGCTGAAGCGCGGACGCTAGGTCCGACGCTTCGTCGCCCGTTTCTTCTTGCGCGGCGCGGCTTTCCTCTTGCGCGGAGCCGCCTTCTTCTTCCGCTTTGCAGACTTGGCGCGTGTCGTCTTCGCTGCGCGCTTGCTGGATTTCCGCGCCTTTGACCTCGTCGCGGGCTTCTTGCGTTTGGATGGCGCCTTCTTCTTCGCGCTCTTTGCAGTGCGTTTCGCTGCCGCCGGCTTTCCCGATTTTCCGCCGTTGTCCAGCGATGACCAGTCGGCGTCCTTCACGGGTGCAACATCGGCCGGAAGTGGCAGGCCGGCAAACAGGTAGCGGTCGCGGAATTTGATGTCCTGCTTGTCGTAATAGACCTTCCACCACGCGGGATCGCCGCCCGGCTTTCCCGGATACCACAGCGACAGGGGCTTCGCTTTCGTCGCCTTCGCCATGTATTTGCGGAACGCGTAGTGGTCGAACAGCCGCACCGCTTCGATCGCGTACATGCTGGCGATAAAGGGATCAGCGATCCGCGCGAGGTTGTCGCCGTTGGCTTCTTCGCCGCCCGAGGCGAGATTGGACGAGCCGGCATAGACGATCGGCTTGTCGCCGTTGAAATCGATCACGATGAATTTGTGGTGGATGTGCATGCCGTTGCCGCCGTTCCACTCCTTTTTGAACGGCTCGGGCACCTGGTCCTTGAGGAAACCATAGGAGGTGACGGCGCCCATCTGTCCCTTGGCGTTCTGCACGGCGAGGCCTTTGTCCGTCTCCACCGTGCCGTAAGAGAAGATGACCGGCTTTCCCGCGATCAGGCGGAGCGCGCCGAGCACCGGACCTCCGCCGGTCGGCTCCATCACCGCATACAGCACCGAACTCTTCGCCGCCTTGATGTCGTTGATCGCGGGACCAAGCGAAATGGAATAATCCGAGTGCGGCGAGAGCGCCACGCCCGCGCTGGGCAAGGCCGGCGTGCTGGTGGCGCCGATCGGATTGTATTTCTGCGCAATGTCGCTCGCGGCGAACGCGCTGGCCTTGACGTTATCCTTCCACGCCTCGTCGAAGGCGTCGGCGAAATAGCCGGCCGTGGTCGCGTCGTCCGTCACCATGATGTTGTTGGCCTGAATGTAGAGGCCGCGCAGCGAAAAGTTCATCGAACCGAACAGCACCTTCTCCGCCTTGCCCGATGCATCGCGTTTGATGATCACCTTGTTGTGCTGGTAGCGGTTGAAGTGCCCCTTCTTCACATTCTGTGAACCTGCGGCAGTGGCGATCAGTTTCGCGGCCGTGATTTCGACGGCGCCGGCCTTGGTGTGCAACGACGCGTTGTCCAGGATGGCCCGCAGCCTGCCCTTCTTGCCCCACCGGCAGAAGGCGCGGATCGCATCGGGTTCATCGAGATCGTAGGCGAAAACGTCGATCCGCGAATCGTCGATGTCACCGTCGATTTCGGCGATGAAATCGAACAGCTGCTTGTGCGCATCGCCGCCCAGCCAGTCGTATTGCGACTGGTAGGGCTTGGTGTCGAAATCGGCTGACTTTTGCTTCGGCCGGATGTCCGCATTGTGGAACAGGTCGGCATAGGCCTGCGACGACGCATAGCCGCGCGTGAAGGCGACGCGGAAATTCCTGTGCGCCTGCTGCGGCGGGGAAACCGTCACGCGCGCGGTTGCGCCATCTGTCAGCTTCGTGCCGCTTCCCGTGAAATACTTGGCCACCACGCGATAGGTGATGTCTGCGTCGAACCCGTCCTTCGGCACATCCACCCAGCGGAATTTCTGGAACGGCGCTTCGTCGGTCGACGTCCACTCGCTTTGTTCTGGCGTCGTGTCCTTCGTGATCTGCTGGCTGAAGTTGAGCCGGTTGAGCAGCGGCTGCTCGGCCTTGCCGTCGGCCTGGCTGAAGATCGCAAAGCCGGCCAGATTTTTCGATTGTTCGTTTATCGCATTGTCGGCCAGCGACATGGCGACCAGCACCATGTTGTCGCCAGGATACGCCGTGACGGTCAAAGGACCGGACGTCACGCTCACTTTGCCGGTGTCTGTTGCAGGCATGTCCGCGAGCCTCCGAAATGACTGGCTCATCATCTGCCATAACCACTGGTTGAGCAACTGATGTAACCGTGGCGCGCAACAAATCCGTCATCGAAGTGTGGTGCCAGATCAGTTCCGCGCGCGAACTTTCTGCTCCAGCAAGCGTGCCGCGGCCTCCGGAGTTTCCTTGCCGGAATCGACCGCGAGATTGGCGCGCTGCATGAGCGGCAGAGCGATGCGGCCGATAAGAGGCGTCAGTGCGGCGATGAGCTGCGAGTCGTTTGCGTGCTTGGGCGAAACCAGCAGCACGGCATCGTAAGGCGGCAGCGCGGACTTCGGATCGGTGAGCAGCGCGAGATCGTATTGCGCGATGCGGCCATCGCTGGAGAAACCGGCGATCACATCCACATCGCCGTCGCGCACGGCGCGATAGAGGAACGTC
>DATIYG010000134.1:0-3485 GCA_035517755.1 Rhizomicrobium sp.
AAAGGTGGTGCGCCGGTGTTTATGGAAATGATACTGGCCGGCATGGTGTCGCTCTCGCACGCCGAGCGCGAGGCCGATTTCGGCGGACCTCACCGGACGTTGCGCGATTGCGGTTCGGAGGCCCCGAGGGTCGGCGCGTGCCGGATGCCGATGGCGATGACGCCCGCCGATGTCGAAACGCACCTGGCCGGCAAGGACACGGCCTGGTGGCGCGACGGCGATGCGTTCATCGTTGTTGCGAAACGGGATACCGATCAGGCCTATCTCTGCTGCTCGATCCGTGCGCCGATGGATCAGGTGAGCGGCGATCTGTGGGCGTTGCGCGTGCGCGTGGCCGATCTCGACAAGGCCACCATCGATGTATTCGTGCAACCCAGTGGCGCAACCTACGGCGCCTATCGCGGACCGCTGGCGCCGCCAAGACCGGAATTTGCCACCGCGCTCAAGGGTCAGCTGCTTCAGATGGTGCTGAAGAGCGACTATCTCGATGCGCCGCGCAATCTCACCATCTATCTGCCGCCGGGACACGATCCGAAGAAATCCTATCCGGTGGTCTACACATCGGACGGCGCGGACCGGCAGGACGATGCAAAGATGATCGAGCCCGCGATCCTCAAGGGCGAGATTCCGCCGGTTATTGTGGTGATGATCTGGCAGGGCGGCGCACCGGGCATCGATCTTCGCTCGGAAGAGTATTTGCTGGGTTGGCGCGGCGGTGGTCTCGCCTTCCGCAAGCATGAGAGTTTCCTGCTCAACGAAGTGTTGCCGGCGATGGAAAAGCAATATGGCGCATCCAGCGATCCGCGCCAGCGATTGATCACCGGATTCTCCAGCGGCGCGTCGTGGGCGGCGACGATGGGATTGCGCCATCCCGATGTGTTTCCGAACGTGGCCGCGCAATCGATGGTGTGGTCGCAGGAACCGCAACAGGCCGATGTGGCGAACGGCGCACGCTTCTATCTTTCGGCCGGCACGCTCGAGCCCACCTTCCTCGACGTGACCACAAGATTCGCAGAACGCGCCAAGGCGTCAGGCCACGACGTCACGATGGTCACGACGGTTAGCGGCCACACGCAGACGATCTGGCGTCCGCTCTTGCTCGATGCGATCAAATGGGCGTTCGGAAACGGCTCGGCGAAGAAGCCCTAGTTTACTTGTCCGACCACACGGCGAGTTCGTTGCCGTTGGGATCGCGGAAATGAAATCGCCGGCCGCCGGGGAAGGAGTGGTGCGCGATGACCTCGCCGCCGGCCCTGGCGACTTTCGCCTCAACGGCATCGAGATCGTTCGCCCACAGCACCGGAAGCACACCGCCACTCGAAACAACCTTCATTTCGGCGTTGAAGCCGCCTTTGCGGCCGCCCGAGTCGAACTCGACGTAATCCGGCCCGTAGTCGGTGAACTTCCAGCCGAACGCGGCTGCGTAGAACGCCTTCGTCGCCGCCATGTCCGGCGCCGGAAGTTCGAGATAGTCCAGATATCCGTCGTGGGGCATTAGTATGTTCCCTTTATGTTCGTATGAGGCCACAGGCTTTCACCGGCGTCAACCCGTCAGGCGGTAGACACCGGTTTCCCGGATTTCGCGGTCTTCCAGGTCGCGTGTGGTCTGCACGGAATAGGTCGCAAGCTTTTCGACCCCGGATTTCGGGAAATAGCTGCGGCCAGGGTCACCAAGCAGCACGTGCGTCCCGCTGCTCGCGCGCTGGCGTAGCCACTCGAGAAGGCGTTCCGCCAGCGGCCGCTCGTAGCACATGTCGCCGCACAGGATGACCTCCCAGCGCGTGTCGGAGCCGATCAAGTCATCTTCCGTGGTGTCGATGGCGGCGCCATTGGCCTTGGCGTTGAGAGCAATCGCGGCCACGGCGAACGCGTCGACGTCCGCGGCCAGCACCGATGCCGCGCCGGCCTTCTTGGCTGCGATCGCGACGAGGCCCGAACCCGATCCGAAATCGAGCACGGTGCCGCCGCGCACGATCCCGGGGTTGTCGAGGAGGTAGCGCGCCAGCGCCTGACCGCCGGCCCAGGCGAAGGCCCAGTACGGTGGCGGAACGCCCTCGGCCTCCAGTTCTTCTTCCGTCTTGCGCCACAGGGGCACCACCTCCGTGGCCAGATGCAGGCGGATTTCCGGCACCAGTGGCGGGACAATCAGCGCGGTGTTGGTGCGAACGAATTCAGCCGCATTCATCATGTGCTATCATGGCTCAAAGGCAGCTGGTGGGGGATGGCAATGCCGCGTCGGTTTCTGGGCATCAGGCTGCTGCTTATCTTCGTCGCCATCAACACTGCGATGATGCTGGTTCTGGTGTCGTCGCTCACAGCGACCAAACCCTGGCTTGCCAATGTCATTCCCGGCGAATGGGGGCAGGGCCATTCCACGGGCCTGTGGGTCTTCTTCTCCCTGGTGCTGCTCGTCAATGCGCTGGCGATCCTGCTGGCCGGCCTCGTGATGGTGATTCCCACCTTGCGCGACGGTGAGCGCGGCTATCAGCGCCTGGCCGGAAGCCTGATCCTGCTGCTGGCGGCCGTTTTCCTTGTGCTGGCGTTCGGATCGGTGAGTTTAAGCTTCGCCAAGGCGCTGCCAGACGATCAGATGTTCGTGGTGATGGATTCGGGCTACGGCGCATCGGCAGGGCACATCTCCGACCGTTCCGTGGATCTGCCGCAGGTGCAGATGTTCACACTCGACCAGTTGACGCGCGCGACCCTGTTCGATGCGCCCGCGGTGTACGGCATTCACTTAAGTCCGCTTGCCAACAATCCGGACAATCGCATCTTCACGCACTTCACCTTCGCATTCCGCGTGGCGATGGGCGTGCTGGTGCTGCTGATCGTTCTGTCGCTCCTCGGCGGCGGGCAAAAGGCGGAAGCGCCGCTGCCACCGAGTGACTCTGCCGCTGCCTGAACCCCGTTACGCGCCTGTGACCGCGTGGGCGAAGTCCATCCATAGCGCTGGACTGCCGAATGCCCACATCATTCCGACATGCAGGACCACGAACACGGCGGCCGCGACCCAATAGGCGCGATGCACTTCGCCGTGCCGCCGCCAGTCGTAGACCATTGCGACGACGAGCAGCAGCTCGGAGACGATGATCGCCAATTGTGACCCTTGCGGCGCAAATCCGAGCGGTATCGCAATGCGTCCGGTGCCGGGCCCCGTCATGATGAAGAACGAGGCGAGCATCAGGCGTTTGTGCCAGGGGCTGCGCTGCCGGTTCCACAACGCGGCGCCGACCAGGACGAGCGCGCCGGTGATGGCGAGCAGCGGCAATGCCAAAAACGCGAGGGGCTCAGGTGCTCCCGGCGGCGCGTGACCGAGCCTTGCCGACGTGATGGCGGTCGAAATTCCGAGGCTCACCATCGCGCCGAACAGGATCGCACCAACAATGCCCAGCTGACGGTGATACGCATTCTTGCCGGCCACGATCAGCGAGGCCTGCGTAATGAACAGCAGCACCCATCCCGTGAAGACGATGCCGTGCGTCCAG
>DATIYG010000135.1:0-9625 GCA_035517755.1 Rhizomicrobium sp.
AGCCGCGAGATTCAACGAGCAAGGACATTTTGAACCAAATCGGTACGGCCGCCGCCGCGAGTGCCACGCCAATCGACGGATCGCCCCCAAACGCGAACGCCCACGCCAACGCCGCACGAATGTTATCGATATCGGCCGCGAAAGCGGCGGGCCAATCATCAATCGCCGCCTTGTCCTCGGCAGCAGCTTCGAGGATGGCTTGATAGTATTCGGCATGGCGTCGTCTGATCGCGTCCACCTCGCCGCTCTCGACGAGCTTCTCGAGTGCATACGCCCGCGTCGTGTCGAGCAGACGGTGGCGCCCAACGACACCGTCGACCGCGGTCGCAACGAGTGATTTCTCAACCAGATTCGTAACGCCATCGACGACATCCGATGACGCGATATCGGCGCCCGCCGTGACCCCGATGGCTGCGTCGAGGCCGCAGGCACCGGCAAAAACCGCCAGCCGGCGGAAGATCACGCGTTCGGGCTCAGCCAGCAGCTCGAAGCTCCAGTCGAGCGCTGCCCGCAAAGTCTGATGCCGCGGCAGCGCCGTCCGCCGTCCGCCGGTCAGCAGATTGAAGCGATCATCGAGGTGAGCTGTAAGTTCTACGATGCCGAGCGTGGCGGCACGCGCCGCCGCCAATTCTATCGCTAGCGGCATGCCGTCAAGCTGACGACATATGGCGGCTATCGCTAGACCAGTGTGCCGATCCTCGGACAGACGCGTCCCGGTCCCACGCGACCGGGCGGCAAACAGTCGAACCGCATCGTATTGCCACGGGTCGTCGTCTGCCTCGGGGGGCACCGCCAGCGGCTGCACTGGATAGACCTGCTCCCCCTCGGCCCGCAGCGGCTCACGGCTGGTGGCGACGACGTGCACTCCCGAGCCGGCCCGCAGCAGGGACTCCGCCAACTCCGCAGCGGATTCGAGCACGTGCTCGCAGGTGTCCAGCACCAGCAGTAACCGCCGGCCGGCCAGCGCCTGGGCGACGCGCCGCGCCGAGACCTCACCGGCGGCAAGTTCGAGCACGACCGCCGCCGCGACAGTGGCGGGAACCAGGCTGGGATCGGCCAGTGGCGAGAACTCGGCCACCCGCACGCCGTCGGCAAATTCCGCCCGCAGTTCGCGCGCCACCGCCAAGGCGAGTCGTGTCTTGCCGATGCCGCCGGGGCCGGTCAGGGTGACAAGCCGACGCGAAGCCACCAGGCTCAGGAGCTCACATACCTCATCGTCCCGGCCGATGAACTCGGAAACTCGTTCTGGCAGGTTGGTTGGAGGCAAAACCGACGACTGCTCTGTCGCGGCCTCGGCCCCATAGACCCGTTCATCCTCGCCCGCCGATAGGATGCGGATCTCGCCGGTGAATTGGTAACCACGTCCGGATACCGTGCGTATCAGCTCGCGCTCCGCTCCCAAGGCCGCACGCAACGCCGAAACCTGCACTTGCAGGGCACTCTCCTCCACGACGCGGTCAGGCCAGACACGCGCCATCAGTGTGTCTTTGCTGACGACGGCGCCACGCGCCTCAATCAGCACCATCAGCACGTCATAGGCACGGCCGCCCAGCTTGAGAGGCTGGTCGTCGGCAAGCAGCTCCCGGCGGTGCGGCAGCACCTGGAAACGACCGAAGGCGAGGCGTGCCGATGGATGTGGGGCCGGAACCATCGATGCCACTATAGGGGCGGTTAAAGGAATAACAGAATTTGTTCAGATCGGGTGCAGGCAGATGAATCCGGTCAACACCTAGGCTCGCTAAGCGGAATCTGAGTGGTCAAGCTCCTCAATCAGCGCCTTTGCCGACAGAAGGTCGGCGGTCCCAAACCCTTCAGTGAAGCGGCCATAGACCGACGAAAGGAGATCGCGCGCCTCCCCGAGGCGGCCCGTGTCGCGACGAAGCCGGGCGAGGCTGGTCGCCGTGCGCAGTTCCCACGACTGTGCACCCTGCCGACGTGCGAGGTCGAGAGATCGGCGGTAATGGTCTTCCGCCGCACTCGTATCGCCATTACGCAGCAGGACTTCGCCCTTGATGCGGAGCGCTTCAGTTATCCACCAGAACGCCTTGCTGTGTTCGGTCCGCTCTAGCGCCTCCTTGGCTACGGCGAGACTCTCCTCGTGTTGCGCCGACATCATCAAGACCTCCGCCAAGCCAGTAAGGAATACGGTGTAGAAGGTTTCCGATTGGGTCTCCTGCAAACTCCTCAGCCCGGCGCGAAACAGCCACTCCGCAGCCACGATGTCACCGCGTATCGCGGACAGCTTCCCCTCAAAGCATAGGCCATTTGCATAGTAGGCAGCCAAGCCGTGGCGATGGGCGTGCTCCTTGAGCCGGCAAATCGATTGCTCGGCAGTCTGTAGGTCGCCGATACGGAGTGGAACGATGCATCCTCCCCAGGTCAGCGCGAGACATAGTGAGACGGCATGGTGACTGGTTTCGGCGTCGGCCACGATATCTCGTGCAACGTGCGCAGATTGATCAGGCAGGCCCAGGGCCCAAAGAACCACCGTCACGGTGGCGCCCGCGGCGATGAAGCTGTCCCTGCCTAAACGTGCGATATGAGCCCGCCGCACGGATGGCATCGCGGTACGGAGATAGGTTCGCCGGGCGTGGGTCAGCGCATCGGCATACTTCCCTAGCAACTGTAAGGAGGAGCCAAGGATCCAATCCGCGGTTGAGAGCGCGATCGGATCGGACGAAGCCATGGCGGCTTCCTCGGCACGGCGCCCGAGAGCAACGGCGCCCTCATAGTCTTGCAAACGATGGCAAATGCTTGCCAGGCCAGCCAGGCTGCGTACTTGGTAGTCCAAATCCGCCAGCCGGCCGGCCAGCTCGTTTGCCCTCATCAGCGCTACGCGTGCTCGATCGTTCATCCCATGGGCGAACATCAGCGAGCAGCCAAGCGCATATTGCAGAACCATCTCGACATGCGGCTTTGAATCAACTGCATCGAGGACGCCGAGGGCCTTCTCCGACCAGCCACGACATTCAGTCAGCCATGACATTTCGAACCAGATCGGCGCCGAAGCCGCAGCCAGCGACACGCCAATCGATGGATCGCCGCCGGAGGCGAAGGCCCAACCCAACGCCGTCCGTATGTTGTCGATGTCAGCCGCATAGGCGACAGGCCAATCGTCAATGGCCGCCTTACCTTCGGCGGCAACTTGGAGAAGGTCACGATAATATTCGGCATGGCGGCGTCCGATTGCATTGGCCTCGCCGCTCTCAACGAGCTTCTCGAGCGCATAGGCCCGCGTTGTATCGAGCAGCCGGTAGCGCACCATGTCGCCATCAATCGTAGCGACCAGCGATTTCTCAACCAGATTGGCAAGACGATCGACGACATCCGACGGCACCATCTCCGCGCCCGCCGCAATCACACGGGCCGCGTCCAGGCGGAATGCACCGGGGAAGATTGCCACACGACGCAGGATCGTGCGCTCGGACTCCGACAGAAGTTCGAAACTCCAATCCAAAGCTGTGCGCAAGGTTCGATGCCGCGGCAAAGCCGTTCGTCGTCCGCCAGTCAGCAGACTGAAACGATCATCGAGGTGTGCGGCGAGTTCGGTGACACCAAGCGTGGAGGCACGACCCGCCGCCAGTTCTATTGCCAGCGGTATGCCGTCTAGCTGGCGACAAATGGTCGCTACCGCCGATGCGACGTTCTCATCCTCAGGCAGATGCATCCCGCCCCCCCGCGCGCGGGCAGCGAACAATTGAACCGCGCCGTGTTGAAAGGCGTCGTCGCCCTTCTCCTCGGTTGGAACCGCAAGCGCCGGCACGGCGTAAACCTGCTCTCCCTCCACCCGCAGCGGCTCGCGGCTCGTCGCAACGACGCAGACGCCTGGGCCGGCACGCAGTACGGCCTCGGCCAGCTCCGCCGCCGCGTCCACGACATGCTCGCAGGTGTCCAGCACGAGCAGTAGCCGTCGGCCGGCCAATGCCTGTGCGACACGACGCGCCGACACCTCGCCGCCAGCAAGTTCGAGCCTCACCGAAGCCGCCACCGCGGCCGGAACCAGGCCGGAATCTGACAGCGGTGACAACTCGGCGACCCAGACGCCATCCGGAAATTCCGGCATCCTCTCGCGAGCGACTACCAAGGCGAGTCGCGTTTTGCCGATACCCCCGGGACCGGTCAGCGTGACCAACCGGTGCGACGCGGCAAGGTTGAGTACCTCGCGCAGTTCGTGGTCGCGTCCGATCAACGTCGAGACTGTCCCCGGCAGATTGGTTGGTGACACAACCGATCCAGGATTAACCACAACCGCGATCGGACCCGCGGGCTCGCCCGGGTCCGCGAGTTGGGCATGGATCTCGCCGGTGAACTGGTAACCACGACCGGAGACCGTGCGGATCAGCTCGCGCTCCGACCCGAACGCCGCGCGCAGCGCCGAAATCTGTGCTTGAAGGGCGTTTTCCTCGACCACCCGATCTGTCCAGACACGAGTTATCAGTGTGTCTTTGCTGACGACGGCGCCATGCGCCTCGATCAGCACCATCAGCACGTCGAATGCGCGCCCCCCAAGCCTGACCGGCTGGCCGTCGGCAAGCAACTCGCCGCGGTGCGGCAGCACCAGGAAACGCCCAAAGGCAAGACGCGCCGATGATATGGAGGTGCGGCTCATGAATATACGTCAGGCTGACGTTCGACGTGCGGCCGCTGCATGGGAGTCGCCCGTAGAATGTTAGCGGACAGCATCCAGGACCTCCCTGGCTTTCCTCAGGTCGGCCGCATCGAAGCCCTCGGTGAACTTGTCGTAGATCGGCTGAAGCAGGGCCTCTGCGTCTTCGGAACGGCCGTAATCGCGCAATAGGCCGGCGAGGCTCGTTGCGGCGCGCAGTTCCCAAGCCTGGGCACCCTGGCGGCGCGCCCAAATGAGTCCTTGGCGAAAGTGATCTTCGGCTGTGGGCGCGGTCCCTGGTGGGGCCTGCAACAGCAGAAGCTCACCCTTCGCGCGCAGCAACTCTGCAATGAGCCAGTGTTCTTCATTTTTCTCGCATCGCTCGATGGCCAGCTCCACCGCAACGAGGCCGTCCGTGACGTGACCGGCGTGACCAAGGCCAAGTGCCATTTCACTAGCGAACATGAGGTAGTTCATCGCAAACAGCCGCTCTCCAGCTGCATCAAAGCCGGCGCGTAACAGCCCTATGCCGCCGGGGATATCGCCGCGTCTGATCAGCAACACACCCTGATAACAGTGGCCCAAGGTTTCCCAGGTTGGCAATGCATGGCGCGTCGAATGGTCTAGCAGCATTCTGACGTAACGTTCTGCCGCCATGAGATCGGCAACCCATAGCGCGATAGGGCAAGCGGCAAGTGCAAGAGCATAACACATTGAGATGGCATTGGCCGTCCGAGCGTCCTCGACGGCGCTCTCGACTGTAAGCATCGCCTGGTCAGGAGATCCTTGCAGCCAGAGAATGCGCGCAAGCATGGCGCGGGCGGCCACCCGTTGGTCAAACTGAAATCGAGTCGCATAAGTGGATCTGCCCGCCGCAGGAATGAAATTGGAGAGCATGCGCTCGATGTGCATACGCGCACTCGCTTGGTCGCCCAGATAATGTTGCGAAAAGCCGATCATTCGGTCGGCAATTGCTCGCTCGTTCGGGTCGGGACGATGCGCCGCAAGCGCGCAGAATCTTTCTGCGATGCCTAGGGTAACGCGCCACTCACCGGTGGCGAGGTGAAAGGCCCACAAACCCCAGAGCGAGCGCAACTGATATTCGACGTCGTGGAGGCTCTCGGCAATCCCAAGTGCCTTCGTCCAAGCGACGCCTAACTCGTGCATAGCGCCTCTGGAATACAGTGACGATGCCCCAAGCGCAGCGTATAGCTTCATCTCGCGAACCGGGTCTTGCACCGCTCCTGTGAGACTCGATAGCGCCTGGTCCACTCGGGTGGAGCACTCGTACAGCAGCGACAGATGCAGCCACAAGGGTATCGCTGCGGCAGTCAACGCCACGCCAATCGATGCATCACCATCAGGGGAAAAGGTCCAGTCGAGCGCGGTGCGAACATTGTCGATTTTCTGCGCAGGATCCCCCAGCCACTCGGCTATCGGCCGGGTCACCCATTCGCCTTCGGCCCGCTCGAACAAATCGCGATAGTACTCGGCATGACGGCGCGCGAGCCATCCGCGCTCGCCGCTGTCGTCGACCTTCTCGAACGCATAGGCGCGCATAGTGTCGAGCAGACGATAGTGCGTGCCGTTGCCATCAATCTCCACTGTGACCAGCGACTTCGCCACAAGGCTGGAAAGGCCTACCATGACAGCCGATGGTCCTATGTCGGCGCTCGACGCGACCGCGCCGGCTGCCTCCAGGCTGAAGGTACCTGCGAAGATCGCCAGCCGACGCAAGACCATACGCTCCGTCTCGGGCAGAAGCTCGAAGCTCCAGTCAAGAGTGGCCCGCAACGTCCGATGGCGCGGCAGTCCGGTCCGCCGTCCGCTGGTCAGCAGATTGAAGCGATCGTCAAGGAGCGCGGCAAGTTCGGCGATGCCGAGTGCCGAGGCACGTGCCGCGGCCAACTCGATCGCCAACGGTATGCCATCGAGCTGTCGGCATACTGTGGCAATCTCCAAGCCGACTTGCCGTTCCTCCGACAGATGCACGCCGCTGGCACGCGAGCGGGCGGCGAACAATTGAACCGCACCGTACTGCCATGGGTCGTCGCCTGCATCGGCGGGCATCCCTAGAGGCGGCACCGGATAGATCTGCTCCCCCTCCGCCTGCAGCGGCTCACGGCTGGTGGCGAGGACATGCACCTCTGAGGCCGCCCGCAGAACAGCCTCCGCCAACTCCGCTGCCGCGCCGATCACGTGCTCACAGGTATCCAGCACCAGCAGCAACCGCCGTCCGGCCAACGCCTGCGCGACGCGCCGCGCCGAAACCTCGCCGGCTGCAAGTTCGAGCCCGACCGCGGCGGCCACCGTAGCGGGCACCAGGCTGGGATCAGCGAGCGGTGAGAACTCGCACACCCATACGCCGTCGGCAAAGCCCGCCCGCAGCTCGCGCGCCACGACCAAGGCGAGTCGTGTCTTACCGATGCCGCCGGGGCCGGTCAGCGTGACCTGCCGATGGAAAGCCACCAGGCTCAGGAGCTCACGCAGCTCTTCGTCCCGGCCGATGAACTCGGAAACCCGTTCTGGCAGATTGGTTGGGGATGGTGCCGACCGCGGTTCCACCGGAGCCTCGTCGGGGACGACGCGTTCGTCAGCCGCTGCTTGCGTCCGGATCTCGCCGGTGAACTGGTAACCGCGTCCAGAAACGGTCCGGATGAGCCCACGGTCCGCTCCGAACGCCCCGCGCACCGTGGAAACCTGCACTTCGAGGGCGTTCTCCTCCACGACCCGGTCCGGCCACACGCGAGCCATAAGCGCATCTTTGCTTACGATGGCGCCTTGCGCCTCGATCAGCATCATCAGCACGTCGTACGCACGGCCCCCCAGCATAACAGGCTGACCGTCCGCGAGCAGCTCCCGGCGGTGCGGCAGCACCCGGAAACGGCCGAACACGATACTCGTTGGTGATGGGTGGAGGGTGGCCATTGGACGCCACTATACCGGCATTTCAACGAGACACGCCGCGGAAGGTGCCAAGAAGCTCCCTGGCAGTCTTCAGGTCCGCTGTCTGGAAACCCTCGGAGAATCGGTCGTAGACAGGCTGCAGGAGGGCCTTGGCGTCGGCGGATCGACCTTGATCGCGCAACAGTCGGGCGAGGCTCGTGGCGGCACGTAGCTCCCAGGACAAGGCTCCTTGCTGGCGCGCTCGGTCGAGCGCCTGCCGGAACCGCTCCTCCGCCATCGCCACCGCTCCGGGCGCATCCTGCAACAGCAACAGCTCGCCTTTGATCCGCAGCAGCTCGGCCATTGCCCAATATTCGTCCGTGGCCCTGGACCGATCGATAGCGTCCTCGAGCGCGCTCAGTTCGTCGTCTACACGATCGGCCCGGCGCAAGGGTTCGGTCGACCAATGCAGGCACGTAATCAATCGCACAGCCAAGCCCGCCCCCGCGTAGGCCTCGTCGAGACCAGTTTGCAGCAGCGCAGACCCCGCGACGACATCGCCCTGCTCGATACGCAGCAAACCCTGATGCGCGCGCGCCACGGCGCTCCAGAGTGTCAATCCATACCGGGCCGACTGGTCTGCCAGCAGGCCCACGTTTTGTTCAGCTGCGGTCAGATCACCGATGAGGAACGCGATCGGGCATGCTCCAAATGCCAGCGCATAACAGAGCGAGAAAGCCTGATTGGTTGCGCGCGCATCCTCAACCGCCTCGTTGGCAACATGGATTGCCTGATCCGCCAGCCCCTGAAGCCACAGGATCCAGGCGACAAAGACGCGGACAGACACCCGCAGGTCGAACTGAAAGCGAACGGTTTGTGAGCGCTCGTCAGTATCCGCGTATTCGGCGAGAACGTGCTCGAGCTGATCCCGGGCGGCTGCCAAATCACCGCGCAAATACAAGGATACGCCGATCATCCGTTGTCCAAACAGCGGATCGTTGGAAGCCGGCAGCTTGGGCGCCAAACCGAGGAACCTTTCAGCCAGTTCCAGCGGGATACGATGGCGACCGCTGTTGACGCGGAAGAGCCACAGGCCCCAGAGCGCACGCAACTGGTACTCGACATCATCGAGGCGCTCGGCGATTGCCAGGGTCTTTGTCCAGACTGCGCCACTGTCGGCTGAGCCGGCACCCCTGGCCATAACCAATAACGCGCCCTGCGCGGCCTGGAGCCGCATCTGAAGGCGTTCGTCGGGGCTGGCGCTGCCGGCCAGTGCGGCCATAGCCTGCTCGACCCAGAGGCGACATTCCTCCACCAGCGACAGGTGCATCCAAAGCGGTACCGCGGCTGCGGTAAGCGCCACGCCGACCGATGCATCGCCTTCAGGCGAAAACGCCCAATCGAGTGCCCAACGCAGGTTGTCGACCCAATAGCGATAGCTGATTAGCAGATCGGCTGTCGGCCGGCTCTCCAATGTGGCCTGAGCCCGTTCGAGGCGATCCCGGCCGTATTCGGCGGCACGGCGCGTCAACCGTTCGCTCTCGCCGCTGGCAGCGAGCTTTTCGAGCGCATAGGCACGTGTCGTTTCAACCAGCCGAAAGCGCGGGACCGGCGTATCGAGGTGCACGGCGAGCAACGACTTTGTGACGAGATTGGACAGGTGCTCGACGACTTCCTCTGGGGTGAGATCGGCGTCCGATGTAATGCCCACTGCCGCCTTAAGGTCGATATTGCTGGCGAAGACGCCGAGCCGGCGGAACAGCAACTTCTCGCCCTCGCTCAACAGATCGTGGCTCCAGTCGAGCGTTGCACGCAGTGTCTGATGCCGTGGCAGCGCCGTCCGGCGTCCGCCCGTCAGCCATTGGAAGCGGTCGTCGAGGCGCATGACGAGTTCCTCAGTGCCGAGCGCAGGAACGCGTGCCGCGGCCAACTCGATCGCGAGCGGAATCCCGTCAAGTCGGCGACAGATTGTCGCCACCAACGCAGTTTGGTGCTGGTCTGGCGCAAAGCGTGGCGCGGCCGCACGCGCACGTTCGAGGAACAGCCGGACCGCGCCGTATCGCAGCGGATCATCATCGCCCTCGGCATGCTCAGCTGGAATGCCGAGCGGCGGCACGGGATAAACCTGCTCGC
>DATIYG010000136.1:0-2922 GCA_035517755.1 Rhizomicrobium sp.
TAGAGCGGTTCATTGATTGACGGAAGCGTATCCTGCGTTGGCGAAGTAGTTGGTGCATTCGTCCGGTTGGATGGTTGAGACGAGATCGCCGACGTAGCGCCATGTGTCCTCGATGGAGCGCTTCTGAGCAATCCGCAGCCAGTGCTTGATCTTGGCGAAGGTCTGCTCGATCGGATTGAGGTCTGGTGAATAGGGCGGCAGGTACCAGAGCCTGGCACCGGCCGCTTTGATCGCGCGGCGCAGGGCCGTCGCTTTGTGGCTGCCGAGATTGTCCATGATGACAATGTCCCCGGCCTTGAGGATCGGCAGGAGCTGCTGCTCGACGTAGGCGCGGAAGCATTCGCCGTTGATCGGTCCGTCGAACACGCAAGGGGCTGTGAGCCGGTCGCAGCGCAGTGCGCCGAGGAAGGTCAGCGTCCGCCAGCGGCCCTGGGGCGCGAAGCCGCGCAGGCGTTCGCCTTTCGGCCCCCAGCCGCGCAGTGGGGCCATGTTGGTCTTGATCCAGGTCTCATCGATGAAGACCAGCCGCCTCGGATCAAACCTGCCCTGCCAGGATCGCCAGCGGCGGCGCCGGCGCGCCACGTCGGCGCGAGCCTGCTCAATGGCGAACAGTGTTTTTTTTGAAGCGCAAGCCTTCGTGCCGCAGGAACATCCAGACCGCATTGTGCGACACCTTCACGCCCCGGGCCGCCAGTTCGTCCTTCAGCCCGTGGAGCGTCAGATGGGGCGTCTGGCTGATCCGCTCCTTGATGAAGGCGCGGTGCGGTTCCAACACGCGCTTGCGGTGCCCACCCATCTTGCCCGGCGCCACCGAGCCGGTCGCTCGGTAGCGCTGCGACCACTTAACAACCGACGACACCGCAACCCCAAACCGCGTCGCAACGACCCGGCAGCTCGCGCCGCCAATAACCGCCGCAACCACCCGCTCACGCAGATCATTGGAAAGAGCTCGGGTCATCGGATGCTGGCCCCCTATCCAGCCAGCATCTTGAATCACAAGCCGCGATTCGATGGAATCCAAACCGATTCAATCAATCCATGAACCGCTCTAAAATCCCGGCGCGCGCTCGACCTGATCGTACCAGTCGAAGCCCATGTCTTTGACGATGCGGTTCGACATCACGATGATGCGGCACTCCTCGCCCGGCTTGGCGAAGTGCTGGTGCATGGTGAACGGCGGGATGTAGACATAGTCGCCGACCGTCCACTCGAACTTCCTCGGCGTGTCGGACCATTCCCACTGGAACGCTTCGAGGCAGTCCCATTTCAGATCCCAGTGCAAGTCGTAGCCCGAGCCCTCGACGACGAAGAACAGCTCTTCCCACATGTGGCGATGCTTGCCGGAGCGCTCGCCGTCCTTGAGAAACTGCATGTAGGCTTCCATGCAGCATTCGCGCGTCTGCATCTTCTTATTGACGAGGTGCTTGATCAGGCCGTCGGGCGAACGCTCCCACGGCATGTCCTTGGCTTTAATGACGTTCGGCAGCTTGGCGTATTCCTCGCGGAAATGCTCCGACTCGACCATCGCCTCGGCAAGGAAATTGCTGCTCTCGGCGCCGGACAGCGCGGCCTGCTTTTCTTCAAATACGGGCATGTTTTTCTCCGCACTCAGATTTCCGTCGGTGGGTGGAATTCCTTGACGCCGGGCGGCAGCTTGTCGGTCGGCCACTCCACCATCTTCTGGAACAGCAGGTGCATGAACAGGAACAGCGGCTTCGCCTTAAACACCAGGAGGATGCAGGACTCCGTCGGATCGTCGTTGGTGTGCTGGTGCACGCAGCCATTCTCGACCAGCATCACGTCGCCGGCTTCCCATTTCATGTAGCGGCCGTCGTGCACGTCGTGGCCGTGCCCCTTGAGCACGTAGAACACCGCGCTGTTGAGATGGCCGTGCTTCTGGCCGGCGTTGAGCGGCGCATAACACTCGATGTGCGATTCGATCGACTGCACGATGTTGACGGCCTGCGGCGAGATGATGTGCTTGCCGTACATCGCAGGCCCGCCCTTCCAGGCGTGGTCCTTCGACGAATAGACCCGCGGCTCTTCGAGCAGCTTCTTGTAAAGGTGGCTGTAGGTGCCTTCCAATGCCCGCACGAAGGTGCGCTTCTTGGCCCAGCGGTCCCACTTGCCGTGCTTGATCTCGTCGGCATCTTCGGGCGACGGGTTGTTGTGGCCGAGCCCGGGCGCCTCGTGTTCCAGCATTCCGGTCATTCTGCGATCCCTAATTGTCTTCGCCGCGCCCCTGGCGTGCTGCCGGCGCGGCGTTCCTCAATGATGCTTGGTGTCGGTGCGCTTCGTTTAGGGGATTTCCGCCAACCGCGCAACGTCATGGCTGGCTTGCGGCCAGCCGTAACGGACCTTTCTGGGACCGCCAGGTTTGGACGTCAGAACAATCGCCTGGAGGCGAGGCGCGCACCGTCGCGCAGGCTTGCAAGCTTGGCCCAGACCACATCCTCGGCGACGCGGCCCCAGCCCGCCGAGGTGTCGAAGCCGCAATCGGTTCCGGCCAGCACCCGCGACGGATCGCCGATCACGGCGGCGACGCGCTCGATGCGGTCCGCCACGACTTCCGGATGCTCGACGAAATTGGTCAGACTGTCGATGACGCCGGCAACCAACACCTGGTCATCCGCGAGTGGGCGCTTGGCGAAGCAGCGGAATTCGTGGGCGTGCCGCGGATTGGCGAACGGCAAAACGAGGCCGCCCACATTGGCGGCAAGCAGCGCGGGAAGGATGTCCTCGAGCGGCACATCGCAATCGTGTGGCGATTCAGAATTACCCCAGCAGACATGCAGGCGCACGCGGTCACGCGGCACATTGACGAGCGCCCGGTTGATCGTATTGACGACCTGCTCGACGAAATCGACAAACACCGAGACGGGCTGGTCCTTGTAGGTGATGTGGCGTTCGAGCGCGAGATCG
>DATIYG010000137.1:0-3255 GCA_035517755.1 Rhizomicrobium sp.
CCGCCCCGGCCTCCAGACGCCGGATCAGGCCCAGCCGGTGTTGTCGATCGGGCCTTTCCAGCTGGAGCAGAAGTCCCAGTTCGGCCGCAAGCGCCGGATGGCGTTCCCCGGCTACCGGATCGGCGGGCTCAAGCTGTTCGGGGGCTCGCTCGGCGGTTCGGTCGATGGCCGCGGCGGATCCGTGTCGATCAGCTGGCACACAAACTGAATTCGCCACTTTCCCGACATTCTCGCATGCGGTAATGCGGGCTGGTCGCGGATGCGGCGGGCGCGTTCTTCAGAGGATCGGACATGTCGTACAAGGTTGCTGTGGTTGGCGCGACGGGGAATGTCGGCCGCGAGATGCTGAGCGTTCTGGCGGAACGCGCCTTTCCGGCCAGCGAGGTCTACGCGCTGGCATCCACGCGCTCCGTCGGCAAGGCCGTGTCGTTCGGCGACAAGACGCTGAAGGTGAGGGCGCTCGATTACTTCGATTTCCGCGGCATTGATATCGCGCTGATGTCGGCCGGGTCGGCCATTTCCAAGGTTTGGGCGCCGAAGATCGCCGAAGCAGGCTGCCTCGTCATCGACAATGCCTCCTACTTCCGCATGGATCGCGATGTGCCGCTGGTCGTGCCGGAGGTGAATGCGCATGTGCTCGAAAACGGCATCAAGAAGGGGATCATCGCCAATCCGAACTGCTCGACGGCGCAGCTCGTGGTGGCGCTGAAGCCGCTGCACGACGCGGCGACGATCAAACGGGTGGTGGTGTCGACCTATCAATCCGTTTCCGGCGCCGGAAAGGAACCGATGGACGAGCTGTTCCGGCAGACGCGCGCGGTGTTCGTTGCCGATCCGATGGAGTCGAAGCTCTTCCCCAAGCAGATCGCGTTCAACGTGATTCCGCAGATCCAGGAGTTCAAGGATTCCGGCTACACCAACGAAGAATTCAAGATGATGGTGGAGACGCAGAAGATCCTCGATCCGGATATTCAGCTGGTCGCCACCTGCGTGCGCGTGCCCGTGTTCATCGGCCATTCGGAATCGGTGAACATCGAATTCGAGAAGCCGATCACCGCCGAGAAGGCGCGCAGCATTTTGCGCGAGGCGCCCGGCGTGCTCGTCGTCGACAAGCGGGAGGACGGCGGCTACGTCACGCCGGTCGAAGCGGCCGGCGAAGACGCAACCTATGTCAGCCGCATCCGCAAGGATCCGACGGTCGAGCACGGGCTTGCCATGTGGGTGGTGTCGGACAATCTGCGCAAGGGCGCGGCGCTCAATGCCGTGCAGATCGCAGAGTGCCTGATCAACCGCAATCTGCTCGACCGCGCCGCCTAGGCCGATCAGCGCAGCAGAATGGCAGACCGTATTCTCAAACGGTATCGCGTGCTCGTGGCAAGCGGCGAGCTTGCGCCGGATGCTGCACAAGCCTCGGCGGCCGAACGGTTGCAAGACCTCGCGGCCACGCTTTCCGCCGGTCGGTTGCGCAAACTCTTTTCCCGACGGTCGAAACCTAAGGGGCTTTATCTCTGGGGCGATGTCGGCCGCGGCAAGTCCATGCTGATGGACCTCTTCTTCGACGGCGTGTCGATGCCGCGCAAGCTTCGTGTGCACTTCAACGCCTTCATGGCGGATGTGCATGCGCAGATCCACGAGCAGCGCAAACGTGGCGTGAGCGATCCGATTGTGCCCGTTGCGCGATCGATTGCGGAAACGGCCCGCCTGCTCTGCTTCGACGAGTTCCAGGTGAGCGATGTCGCCGACGCGATGATTCTGGGCCGGTTGTTCGAGCAGTTGTTCGCGCTCGGCGTTGTCGTCGTCGCGACATCCAACACGTCGCCGCGGCGACTGTATGAAGGCGGCCTCAACCGCCAGCTGTTCCTGCCCTTCATTGCGATGATCGAGCAGCAGCTCGATGTTCTCGAGCTCGACGGCGACCGCGACTACCGGCTGCAACGCCTGTCGGAGATCGACACCTACATCACGCCGCTTGGTCCCGCTGCCGACGCAGCGATGGACAGAGCCTGGCTGCGCCTCACCGATCAGCCGCACGGAGTCCCGCAAACGCTGATCGTGCTGGGCCGCAAGCTGCGGGTTCCGCAAGCTGCGAAGGGGGTGGCGCGATTCTCGTTTGCCGGGCTCTGCACCGAGCCTCGTGCCGCGGTCGATTATCTGGAGATCGCGCGCCACTTCCACACGCTGCTGATCGACAACACTCCACAGATGGGACCCGAACGGCGCGATGAAGCGCGCCGGTTCACCGTCCTGATCGACACGCTTTACGACCAGAGCGTGAAGCTGATCTGTTCGGCGGAAGTCCCGCCCGATCGGCTCTATATTGAGGGCGATGGCCTGGACGCCTTTCGCCGCACGGCGTCACGCCTTGCGGAGATGCAGAGCGCCGACTACCTGAAGCGCGGTCACGCCGTCGGCGGTGCGCGAGCCGCGGAAGCCGAAGATGGCGAACTGGCGCCTGCTCCGGCATAATCGGATTGGCATGGATAGTCTCGTCACGACAGGGCTGGTGGTGCTCGCGGGCATCCTGATTTATGGATTCCGGGCACCGATCTTGGCTGCGTTGCGTCGGTTCGATCAGCGCAATGTCGAACGCATTGCCCAGGAGCGCAGCGACCGGGGCGACCGCTTCGCGCATTACAAGCACACGCTCCATCTTGCGGAAGAGCAGGTCGAAGAGGTTGGCGAGTTCACGACGAGCGATGCCCGTACCGGCCAGCCCGTCAAGCGCTACACATTCGAAGGCGAGCAATTCCTGACGCGCGACGAAGCGGAAGCTGCGCGACAACGCGCCATCGTCGCGAAAGCGCGGCAGTTCTACGAGGAGCTACCGGCCGCTCTGGCGCACCGGCGCAAGGAAACGCTGCACTAGGCAGCCTCGCCCCGCATCAGGCGCGGCAGGGTGCCGATATCGCCGCCGGCATGGCGCATGAAGAACCGGCGCAGCGGTCCGATGCTGTCGACAACCCCAAGTCCCAGATCGCGGATGGCCCGCAATGGCGCGATGTCGTTGGAGAACAGGCGGTTCAACGCGTCGGTCGATGCTGCGAGCGTGAAGGAATCGAAACGCCGCCAGCGCTCGTAACGGGCGAGGCCGGTGGCATCGCCGGGACTGAGACCCAGCCGCATGGATTCGAGCACGCACTCGGCGAGTGCCGCGGCATCTTTCAGTCCGAGATTGAAGCCCTGTCCGGCAATCGGATGGATTCCGTGCGCCGAATCGCCGACCAGCGCAAACCGCGGCGCCACGAAGTTGCGCGC
>DATIYG010000138.1:0-2765 GCA_035517755.1 Rhizomicrobium sp.
CCCGCAACAACAAGTTTTGCCAAGCTTTTCATTTGGGTAGTCCTCCTTAGATCCCTCTCCAACTCGAAACGCTAGAACGGTCCAGCGTCGGTAAATGTTCCCTGTGGTTAACATATGAGCGTGGGCAATATCCGGCTGGAGAATGCACTGCTGTTCATGCCGCGGCCGTGCGCGCGACAGGAAACGGGCGGCAGGGACAAGGTCCTACCGCCCGGAATCTGCGATATCGGAAAACGACTTAGCGCTTCGAGAACTGGAAGCTGCGGCGTGCTTTCGGGTGGCCGTACTTCTTGCGCTCCACGACGCGCGGGTCACGCGTGAGGAACCCGCCCGGCTTCAGTGCAGCCCGCAGCGTCGGTTCATAAGCGACCAGCGCCCGGCTGATGCCATGGCGCACCGCACCGGCCTGTCCCGACAATCCGCCGCCGGTCACCGACACGACCACATCGAACTGGCCGTCACGATTGGCTGCGATCAATGGCTGGCGCAGGATCATGCGCAGCACGGGGCGGGCGAAGTAGATCTTCTCGTCCTTGCCGTTGACGGTCACGCGGCCGAGACCAGGCTTGATCCACACGCGGGCGACCGCGTCCTTGCGGCGGCCGGTGGCATAGGCGCGGCCCTTCGCATCGCGATTGGCCTTCTTCTGCTCGGCGGCTTCCGCGGCGCTCTGCTGCGGCTTGGCCTTGATGAGCGTGGATTTGAGATCGCCGAAGCTTTTCACGTCCGACATGATCAGGCTGCCTTCGCTTTGCGGTAATTGTGGTTCTTGGGACTCAGGGCTGCGACATCCAACTTCTCGGGCTGCTGTGCTTCCTGCTTGTGATCCGGGCCCGGATAGACGCGCAGATTCGCGAGCTGGCGCTTGCCGAGTGGGCCGCGCGGCAGCATGCGCTCCACGGCCTTCTCGAGCACGCGCTCCGGATGAGCACCGCGCATGAAGGCATCGGCAGTGCGGTATTTGATGCCGCCGATATAGCCGGTGTGCCAGTTGTAGACCTTGTCCTTCAGCTTGTTGCCGGTGAGCAGGACCTTGGCCGCGTTCACGACGACGACGTTGTCGCCGCAATCCATATGCGGCGTGAAGGTGGGCTTGTGCTTGCCGCGCAGCCGCGTGGCGATCAAGGCCGCGAGCCGGCCGACGACGAGGCCGTCGGCATCGATCAGGATCCACTTCTTGTCGATCTCGGACGGCTTGGCCGAGTAGGTACCCATGTGCGTCTCTCCCGGGCGGGAAGGCCCGCCTTCGCTGAAGCTTCGGTGGGCGAGCCGCCCAATGCGAAGCGCGGGCATTTAGAGGGTGAGGGGTGGTTCGTCAAGCGAAACCAGCCGGAATCCCAGAAATTTGGCCGGAAATTCGATAGCGGTAATATGATACCGCGTTGGCTACTCAAAAAGCCACAGGCGCGGCCACGATCCCTCGCTCGCCGCGCCCGCTGAAGCCGCCCGACCTAATCGAGCGGAACGTTGTAGTACTTGTATGACGCGGTCAGGATCTGGCCGTCATCCTTGGTCAGGTCCTCGAGCCGGTAGGTCGGCGCCTTTTTGAGCATGTCGGTGGACATCGGCACGACATAGCCGCCCTTGTCGGGCTGATAGTCGAGCACCGACCACGGAACCGGCGCGAACTTCTCGCCGACGCCGAGTACGCCGCCGAAGCCGAGCGCCGCATACAGGATCCTGTTGTTTGTCTTGTCGAGGACGATGTCCTCGACTTCACCGATCTTCTCGCCGGCCGAATTGTAGACGGCAGTTCCCGTCACCTTCGAGGCGAGGATCGCCTTGGTGTGTCCGCTTGCTGTGGGCATTCCCTATCTCCGCTGAAAAATCATGCACCTAACGCGAAGCTTTCGCCGATTGTTCCGGTGCGGCTAGGATGTGCGGATGAAAGCGCTATATTCCATCAAATGAACGCTCCCGTTTCCGAACAGCTGGTGCTTTCCGCACGTGACGGCGCGGTGCTGCGCCTCGTGATGAACCGCGCACAGGCGCGCAATGCGCTCAGCCGCGCCATGATGGGTGCGCTGCAATCCGCGTTCGACGATGCCGCGAAGGATGACAGCCGCGCGATCATTCTGGCTGCGGAAGGGCCAGTCTTCTCCGCCGGGCATGACCTGAAGGAGATGACGGCGCGCCGTGCCGATGCCGACAAGGGCAAAGCGGCGTTCGCGGAGATTTTCGCGCAGTGCTCCAGGCTGATGCAGACGATCGTGCGCTGCCCCAAGCCCGTGATTGCGGAAGTGCAGGGGATTGCGACGGCGGCCGGTTGCCAGCTGGTGGCAAGCTGCGATCTGGCGATTGCATCGTCGTCCGCGCAGTTCGCGACTCCCGGCGTGAACATCGGCCTGTTCTGTTCCACGCCGATGGTGGCGCTGTCGCGCAACGTGTCGCGCAAGCACGCCATGGAGATGCTGCTGACCGGCGAGATGGTTTCGGCCGACGATGCGGCGCGATACGGTCTGGTCAATCGCGTGGTGGCGCCCGATGTGCTGTTCCCGCAAGTCATGCGGCTGGCGCAGAAAATCGCCGCCAAGCCGCGCGCGACCGTGAAGATCGGCAAGGAAGCCTTCTACCAGCAGCTCGAAATGCCGCTCGCCGAGGCCTACGATTACGCTTCCCGCGTCATGACCGAGAACATGCTCAACGCCGAAGCCACCGAAGGCATCTGCGCGTTCGTGGAGAAGCGTGACCCGAAATGGCCGGGATAGGGCGAATAGCGAGTAGCGAATAGCGAGTAGGGGGAGCCGCTGGACATCTGTGGTCCC
>DATIYG010000139.1:0-4707 GCA_035517755.1 Rhizomicrobium sp.
TTCGCTTCTGCCCGGCCTCGGCGATGCCTATTGGAGCCTCGCCAATCTCAAGACCTACCGCTTCACCGAGGCTGAAGTCGCCGCGATGCGCGAGCAATTGATGCGCGCCGACCTCAAGGGCGAGAACAAGGGGTTCTTCCATTTCGCCCTGGCCAAGGCATTGGAGGACGAGGGCCGCTTCGAGGAAGCGTTCGATCACTATCGGCGCGGCAACGATTTCATTCGCACCAAGGTCACGTACGATCCCGAAGAAATGTCGGCTCAGGTGAGGCGCGCGAAGGCACTGTTCACGCGGCCGTTCTTCGCGCAGCGCAAAGGGCAGGGTGCTGCGGCGCCCGATCCCATCTTCATCGTCGGCCTGCCGCGATCGGGATCGACGCTGATCGAACAGATCCTCGCCAGTCATTCGGCAATCGAAGGCACGACGGAATTGCGGGCAATCCCGTATCTGGCCGGCCGGCTGGGCGGAAAAAAGAAGCCCGAGGATCCGCTCATCCACTATCCGGAAATTCTCGGCACGCTCGATGCTGCCAACCTGCAGGGGCTGGGCGAAGAGTATCTGTGGCGCGCCCGCCAGCACAGAATTCTCGGCCGGCCGTTCTTCATCGACAAGATGCCCAACAATTTTGCGCATGTGGGCTTCATCCACCTGATCCTGCCCAACGCGAAAATCATCGACGTGCGCCGCAATCCCATGGCGTGCTGTCTGTCGAACTTCAAGCAGCATTTCGGCAACGGCCAGCAATTCAGCTACAGCCTGCCCGATATCGGCCGCTACTATTCCGACTATGTCGAGCTGATGGCGCATTACGACGATGTCCTGCCGGGCCGCGTGCATCGCGTCATCTACGAGCAGCTGGTCGAGCAGCCCGAGCAGGAAGTTCGCCGCGTCCTCGAGTATCTCGGTCTGCCGTTTGAAGATGCGTGTCTGCGCTTCCATGAAAACGATCGTGTTGTGCGCAGCGCCAGCGCCGAGCAGGTGCGCCAGCCGCTCAGTTCCGACGGCTTCGATCGGTGGCGAAATTTCGAACCCTGGCTCGGCAGTTTGAAATCCGCTTTGGGTTTTGTGCTCGACGCGTATCCCGACGTGCCGAAATTCTACGGCCGCGTCACCACGACGCCCGGCTTTTCGCAGGCAACCGGCGGAGGCGACCAGAAATGGTCGGTGAAGGCGGTTGCCGCAAAGACCGGCGCCAGGCCGGCCGTCACGCCGTGAGGAATGGAATGGCGATGCCGGAAACAAACGGAATCAAGGACAGCGAATGACCGAGATGCTTGAATCCGTGGAGAAACTCCATCGACCCAAGCCGGCGCAAGGCGATGCGCGTTCGGCGAACGATCCGGCGCACGCCGAAGCGAAGGCGCGCGAAATGCTGGCGAAGAATGCGAATGATCCCGACGCCCAGCTGATGCTCGCAGCAGCGCTGCGCCAGAAGGGCGATGCGGAAGCGGCGCGAAAAATCCTGGCGCCGCTCGTGGCCGCCAATCCGGACTGGGCGCAAGTCCGGCTCGAACTTGGGCTCACGCTCGGTGTGCTTGGCGACAATTACGGGGCGATTGCCGCCCTCACCGAGGCCACCAACCTTGATCGCAATCTTGCCGAGGCGTGGTCGGCGCTCGGCGAGCAATACGTGCTGGTCGGCGATGTGCTGGCGTCCGATGCCGCCTATTCGCACCACTTCAATGTGTCGGTGAATGAGCCGCAGCTGCAGAAGGCGGTCGCCGCGCTGCGCAATGGTCGCCCGGACATTTCGGAAGACATCCTTGTCGAGTATCTCGAAGCCCATCCCGATGACGTCAACGCGATCAAGATGCTGGCGGAGGCGGCAATCGCCTGCGATCGCAACGAAGACGCCGGTGTCCTGCTGGAACGCTGCCTGGAGATTGCGCCGGAGTTCTCCGCCGCGCGCTACCGCTATGTCTCCTCGCTCTACCTGCAGAACCGCCTCGTCGAGGCCATTCCGCATATCGACATCCTGCTCGAGCGCGATCCCAAGAATCCGCAGTTCCGCACGATGAAAGCCTCGCTCCTCGGTCAGATGGGCGAGAACCTGGATGCGCTGGCGCTGTTCGAGGAACTGGTCAACGAATATCCCAAGCATCCGGCTTCGTGGGTCAGCTACGGTCACGCGCTCAAATCCGCCGGTCAGCCGGAGAAGGGCATCGACGCCTACCGCAAAGCCATCGAGCTGCTGCCGCAGCTCGGCGGCGGATACTGGAGTCTGGCGAACCTCAAGACCTTCCGGTTTACCGATCAGGACATCGCGGCCATGAAGGGCCAGCTTGAGCGCGGCGACCTCAGGGTCGAAGCGCGCGTGCAGTTCTATTTTTCTCTCGGCAAGGCGTACGAGGACAAGAAGGAGTTTGCGGAAGCCTTCGACAATTATCAGAAGGGCAACGCATTGTGGCGTTCCACGGTCGAATACAACGCCGAAGCCACGTCGGCCTTCGTTCGCGTGAGCAAGGAGCTCTACACGAAGGACTTCTTCGCGCAGCGCAAGGGCTGGGGTCATCCGGCACCCGACCCCATCTTCGTGGTCGGCCTGCCGCGCGCCGGCTCGACCCTGATCGAACAGATCCTGTCCAGCCATCCCGAGATCGAAGGCACGATGGAACTGCCCGACATCACGTCGCTGGCACGCCATCTGAACGAGGACAATTTCGTGTCCGACGGGCCGGGCTATCCGTACATCCTCGAGGATCTGCCGCGCGAGGAGTTCAAGCGCCGGGGCGAAGACTACATCCGCAACACGCGCGTCCACCGCAAGAGCGGCCGGCCCTTCTTCGTCGACAAGATGCCGAACAACTACGCCCATGTCGGGCTCATCCACATGATCCTGCCGCGTGCCAGGATCATCGATGCGCGGCGCCATCCGATGGGCTCGTGCTTCTCCAACTTCAAGCAGCATTTCGCGCGCGGCCAGCACTTCACCTACGCGCTGACCGATGTCGGCCGCTATTACCACGATTACGTGGAGCTGATGGCGCATTTCGATGAGGTGCTGCCCGGCAAGGTTCACCGCGTCATCTACGAGCAGCTGGTGGAAAATCCCGAGCGCGAGATTCGAAGGATGCTTGAGTATCTTGGTCTGCCGTTCGACGAGCGCTGCCTGAATTTCCACGAGACCGAGCGCGCCGTGCGCACCGCGAGCTCCGAACAGGTCCGCCAGCCGCTCTACAAGAGCGGTGTCGATCACTGGAAGAATTTCGAGCCATGGCTTGGTCCGCTCAAGCAGGCACTGGGCCCGGTTCTCGATGCCTATCCGGATGCGCCGAAATTCGAGGACAAGAGCGATTGAGGATTGAAGCCCGGACGAGGGCGGGATAGTTCATCCGGCACGCCATTTCGCGACGAAGGATTTGGGGAGCGGACACACTATGCGCAGTACAGTGATTGGAATCGTTCTGGCGATCGCGTTCATCGCGGCCTTGTTCGCCGTGTCGCGCCTGGCGCCGCACAAGACCATCACCGCGCCAACCGCGCCCGCGGCTGCAGCACTGACGCCGGAGCAGGCTGCCGCCAAGATCGGTCCGAAATTCGTCGGCGGTCAGCGTATCGGTGACTGGACATTGGCCTGCGGCCCCGGACGCGAGTTACCGAGATCGCCGCCGGTTGGAGGGCATACGAGCGGCAATTCCGAAGGCACCGCGCCCAAGGAAGCTCCACCTCCGCCGGGCTGGAAGATCCCCCGCTGCAAAGTCATGCTGGGCTTGCGGGATCCCAAGCATCCGGCCGACGAAATTCGAATTACGTTCCGCCTGATGGGATTCAAGCGCGTGCTGGCGATGTATGTGCGCCTTTCCCCCAACATGGTGCAGGCGGGCGATACGGTCATGATCCGCGCCGATGGCAAGGATCAGGCATTGCCGGTGCGCGGTTGCGCGATGCAGTTCTGTCTCGCGCTCCAGTCCATCCGCAAGATCGACGAACCTTCGATCACGGGCGCAAAATCGCTCGCGCTGCACTTCCGTCCGACCGGGCAGAGCGAGGAGATTTCCGTGCCGGTCAGCACGGCCGGGCTCGCGCCGGCCATTGCCGCGGTGCATCGGATCGATACATAAAGCTTGTGCAAAATCTCGGGATCGGTTCGCCGCGCTGCGGTGCGGCAGGGCGCGACGCGTTCATCAAACTATCGCGGCTTCCGGCTTGCCACCCCGATGGCGGCAAACTAACATCGCAGTAATTCCAGAGGGCATGCGGGCAGGGGCGGGTCTCGTCGTCCATAACTTGTCTGCAAACCGGACCAGATCCGAAAGGGGACACTCTGCCATGCGTTCAAGCCGCAATCTTTTGTCTGTGCTCGCCGCTGCGACGGCTGTGTTGCTGACGACCACCGCCTTGGCCAAGCCGGGCCACATGACTCCGCTTCCAAGCCGCCACGGCTGGGACCACAGCAAGAAGCCGTTCATCGCTCCGCCATCGTCGGGCTCGGGCACTTGGACACCGGTGGCCAATACCTTCCCGGGAAGCACGCCGGACACATCGCTCCAGCTGACCGATGGAACCGTGATGATGCACGACATCTGCACGTCCAATTGGTACAGGCTCACGCCTGACAACACGGGCAGCTATGTCAACGGCACATGGTCGACGATGGGCGCAATGCCGTCCGGCTACGCCCCGCTCTATTTCGCCTCGCAAGTGCTTCCCGATGGCCATGTGATGGTCAATGGCGGCGAATATAACACCACCGCTTGCAACTCGGT
>DATIYG010000140.1:0-3760 GCA_035517755.1 Rhizomicrobium sp.
CGCGTCAGATCGAGAACAAGGAGGCCGATAAACGGACCTTTCTGCACGTTCACCTCAGCTGTCATCCCCGGCGAGCATCGCGCATTGGCGCGATGCGAGGGAAGGGGACCCAGGTGGCGAAGTTGGTGCTAACTCGATGGAATGCCTCGACGCAAATTGCTAGGTGGCGGCACGACGTCAGGACCTGGGTCCCCTTCCCCTCGCGATGCTGCCGCATCGCTCGGCCGGGGATGACACTTAGGGCTCCTTCGGGTCGAGCTTGCCCGCCTCGACATCGCGCAGCACTTTTTCATTCTGCGCGTGGGCGAGATCGCGAACCTTCTTTGCCACGCCGTGCCTGGCGCGATTGGCGTCGGCCTCCGCCGCCTTGGCATTGCGCGCCTTCGCTTTGCGCACGCGCTTCAAGTTCACGATCTTCGCCATCACGCGCTCACTTCTGCATCGCCTTCTGGAACGCCGGGCGCGCGATAATGCGCGATGTGTATTCCTTCAGCACATCAGTCTCCGGCGTCATCTTGAACATCATCATGTAGTAGAGGCCGCCGCCCACCATGATGTCGAGCGCGGAGAACTCGTCGCCCAGCCAATATTTGTTCTTGGCGACGTGATCGTTCAGCACTTTGTCCACTTCGTCGGGTGCCGCCCATCCCATGGCGCCGTTGACATGCTGGATATTGAAGCGCCGCTCGATGAAGGCGGGCTCCATGATGCCGGGCCGGTAGAACAGCCACGAAAGATATTCGCCGCGCTTCGGCTCGCCCACTGCCGGGCCCATCTTCACCTTGCGATACTTGTCGGTGAGGTAGAGCGCGATGGCGCCCGACTCGAACAGCGTGTCGTCGCCGTCCTTCAGCGCCGGCACCTTGCCGTGCGGATGCGGATTGGCGGGATCGACCTGGCCCGTGCCGTCGGCGCGGCGGAAGGTGACGGCTTGCGTCTCGTAGGGTACCTGAAGCTCGTCCAGCAGCCACACGATGCTGGACGAGCGCGACTGCGGCGAATGGTAAAGCGTGATCATGGGATGCTCCGGCTCTCGATTTCTGCTGCCAGCCTACTGCCAGTCTGCTGACAACATTGTGTCAGCAGTCAAATTGGGGGCCACGCTACCCCCTTGCTAGAATGATGGCCATGGCAGCGTCGAAATCCGGAAACGGGAAAGGCCAGGGCGGCATCACGGGTCAGGACCCGCTGCTGCTGCGCCGGCTGCTGCGCGCCAAGGACCACATGGATGCTGCGCCGCATGAGGAGTGGCCCATCCCGCGGCTCGCGCGCGCCAGCGGCGCGTCGCAGGCGCATTTCGCGCGCGCGTTCAAGGACGCCTTTGGCGTGCCGCCGCACCGCTATCTGCTCACCCGCCGCATCGAGCGCGCCACGTCCCTGTTGCGCGAGACCGAGCTCTCCATCACCGACATCGCATTCCAGACCGGCTGGAACAGCATGGGCACGTTCGGCCGCGTGTTCCGCGATATCACAGGCCAGAGCCCTTCCCAATTCCGCGCCCGCACCAAGGCCGTGCCACAGCAGCCCGATCTCGTGCCGTTCTGCCATCTGGCCGCCGCACACCGGCCCAATCTCACAATCGCAGTTTCGGAGAAGCGGCGGCTGGAGGAGGGCGATAGTGTCGCCGGGCCTGAAGAAAAGACGGAGATCGTCCCATGAGCGAAGGTGTTGCAGTCGCCGGAATTTACGTGCGCGATCAGGATGAGGCGCTCGAGTTCTATGTGAAGAAGCTGGGCTTTCGCGTCCACACGGATGCGAAGAACGGCGATTATCGCTGGCTGACGGTCCAGCATCCCGAGCAGCCATCGTTCCAGCTCGGCCTGTTCAAGGCCGCCCCCCCGACGATGGATGAATCCACCGCGCAGACGGTGCGCGAGATCGTGGCGAAGGGCGCCATGCCGCCGCTGATCCTGCATGTCGGCGATTGCCGCGCGGCGTTTGCGCGGATGAAGGGCGCTGGCGTGGAGTTCACGCAGGATCCGGTCGAGCGCTATGGCACGGTGGATGCGAGCTTCCGCGATCCGGCGGGCAATGGCTGGAAGCTGATCGAGACGCGCAAAGGGGGAAACTGACCATGCGGCAGATTCATCGCTGGACGTCGATCGTCCTCGTGCTGATGATTGTCAGCTATCCGTTCATCATGAAGATGAAGGGCCTGCCTCAGTGGCTCCTGTATTCGCCCTTGCTTCCGTTCATCGTGCTGGCTCTGACGGGTCTCTACCTGTTCTTTCTGCCCTATGCCCGGCGATGGCGGGCACGCGCGGCACGCATGGCGTGACGGACGTGAAGCTGGCAATTTGACCGCATGGACGATCTCTTCACTATCAACGGCGCCATGAAGCACGACCCCAGGATCGCGGCGTGGTTCTCGCGCCTGGAGCCGCACCGCCTGATCGTACAGCCGTGGTTCGAGCGGATGCGAAGCTGCGGCGCCGATGTGCGCGAGATCTTCCACGATGGCTGCCCTGTCGTCTGCGTGGGCGATGCGCCGTTCGGCTATGTGAATGCGTACAAGGCGCATGCGGGCGTGGGATTCTTTCGCGGCGCCGATCTTCCCGATCCGGCCGGCCTGCTGGAAGGCGCGGGCAAGCGCATGCGTCACGTGAAGCTGCGTCCGGGCGTGGCGCCGAACGAGAACGCACTCGAGGCGCTGATCGCTGCGGCGTATCGGGACATCCGCGAGCGTTTAGGTGTGAGGAGGTAAAACTCGCACGCGACTGTTATCAAGGATCGACAACGACCAATGCTTGCAAATAATTTCGGCTTCAGGTTCCTTGCTGGTTGTCTTGTTGCCCCTCTGACACCGGGCATCCTTTTTTTCTGCATCTCACTGCTAGGAAACCCGAGTGAGGGTGTATGGGCGCTCAAGCTGTCAGCTCTTGCGGGCTATCCGGCACTGATCGTCCTGGGATTGCCAGCCTACCTTCTACTTCGATTGCTCAAGCGGACCGATCTCTTGAGTTACGTTTTTGTCGGTCTTCTAATTGGCGGTATTATCTCCTTCATCCTCGTTTCACCGCTCGGAGCGCACGTCGGGGGCACAGTACCCATAGTCTCGTTCCCGCCCGTGCCGTTTCTGACATTGGCTGCATTCTTTGGGGCGCTTTCGTCCGGTGCATTTTGGCTGATTGCACGTCCGGATCGTCAGAAGGGGTCATCGTAAACGCGCGCTACACCTTGCGCTGAAGCGCGGCCAGCGCATGGAGCCTGAGCGCGCTTGCCAGCGGACGCTCGCCCCGCTCGCGATCGATTTTCGCCATCAGTTTCGCGAAGCTCTGTTTCGCGGCGGCGGCCTGCGCGTCGAGAATGGCCCAGAATTCCGGTTCCAGTGCGACACTGGTCCTATGGCCAGCGATCGTGACGGAACGTTTCTTCAGCAGGGGCATTCGGTTTTCTGGATGGCGCTTCTGCCGTTCATCATAAGGCAGGTTTGGTTCATGCGTACGCCTTTCATCGCCGCCGCCATTCTCGTCGCTTCTGCGCTGGGCCAGGCCTCGGCGCAGCCGAAGCCGCAGGCGATGGATCCGGCCGTGCTGTCCGCCACCGGAGATTTCGACGATCTGAACTGTGCGGCGCGATACACGCTCGCCGCCTTTGTGATCAAGGGTATGGATAGCACCGCCGCCGCCTACTACACCGAGCGTGCCTCGGCCGCCGGCAAGCGATACATGGACCTGCATCCGGGCGAGAGCGAGGCGTCCTTCGCCACCCGCGTGACGACCGATGCGCAGGCGCTGCAGGACAAACTGGCCAACAATTC
>DATIYG010000141.1:0-12344 GCA_035517755.1 Rhizomicrobium sp.
GAAATCGCCCTCGCCCACCAGCGCGCCAAGCCGCGGATTGTACGCCTTCTCCTCCGCCACGCTGGTGACCGTCAGGCCGCGATAATCGTGGGCGGGATAGAGCAGGCATTCGTCCGGCAACGAGAAGATCCGCTCGTGCACCGAGCGATAAAGCTTGGGCGAGCTGCCATGCTGGAAGTCCGTGCGGCCGCAACCGCGGATGAGCACGCAGTCTCCCGTAAAGGCCATACTCTTATCGTCGAGCACATAGGTGACGCAGCCATTGGTGTGGCCGGGCGTGGCGCGCACCTCCAGATGACGTCCGCCGAATTCGATCCGGTCGCCGTCCTGCAGCAGCCGATCCGGGCAGGTGGCGCCACCTTCCGCCGAGACTGCGATGCGGCTGCCGGTGCGGCTCTTCATCATCCAGGCGCCGGTCACATGATCGGCGTGGACGTGGGTTTCCAGCGTCCACAACAGTTTGAGCGACAGCTCGCACAGCAGTGCTGCATCGCGCCGCACCTGCTCGAACACGGGATCGATCAGCACCGCTTCGCCGCGGTCGGCCAGCAAATAGGTGTAGGTCGACGAAACCGGATCGAACAATTGCCGGAAGATCATGACCCCCTCATACTATCTTTTGCCGGAAACGGCTCTCACAATTCAGTCGTCGACAGATATCATTAGATCCGATTGTTGCCGCGCCTCCAGAACCAGGGGTGTCTGCGTCAACCTTTCTCTGGTTCTGCACCTTTCGGTCCGGGAAGCGCCACATCATTGGCCGAGGCGCCGCCGTTTTGTAGCCGGTTCATCAGGATCGGCACCAGGGCGTTGAGGCTCGCGCTTAACCCGGTCGCGCCGCCCAGCGTAAGAGCGAGGTTCTCGGGAACAAAGCGCTGCGTACCACTCGACAAGGCACGCACCACGTTGATGACAGCTGTCTGATCCTTGCCGACCGCTTGCTGCTGCGCCTCCAGTCCTTTCGCGACGGCAAGCCCGTCTGCTTCCGTCTTCACCGCGCTGGCGCGGCCGACCTTCTCCAGGCGATACGATTCACCGTCCGCTTCGGCCCGAACGCCTTGGGCCTTGTTCTTGGCTATGTCGATTCCGATCGTGGAGCGCGCCAACTCTGATTGCATGTCCGCCTTGCCGCGCGCCTGTTCGAGTTCGAGACGCTTGCCCTGGGCTTTTTCCTCGGCGTGGAACGTCTCCTGCTGCTGATTGGCGATTTCGCGCGTTGTCAGCACCTCCACGAGCTGCTGCGGAAACACGACGTCCTGAATGTAGACGCCACGCGTTTCTATCCGGTATTCCTTGAGCTTCTCGGCAATGTGCGTTTGCGCCTGCGCTTGCACGTCTTGCCGCTTCTCGATGAAATCGATGGCGGGCATGGACTGAAGCTTGTCGCGAAAGTGATTTCCAACCGCGGCCTGGAGCACTTCGGTGACCAGATTGAGCATTGTGCCGACGATCGAGATGACCTTCGGAGCCTCCGTGTCGGGCACGTGAATCTGCACCTGCAAATCGATGTTGAACTTGAAGCCTTCCTTGGACTTTGCCGTGATCTGCTTCAGCCCTTTGTCTAGATTGTGTGCCGTCGACGTGGCATCGGCCCAGTTGAGCGTAAGAATGAAGGTGGGGACGATTTCCGCGCTGTAGCAGCGGGGATTAATGGCGTATTTGCCGGTCCGCAGCGGCTCCTGCCAGATGCCGCGGTGGCCTGGACGGACAAGCGATCCGAACTTGAAATCCGCTCCGGACGTGTCCTCGGTGGCGAGGCCCACATATGCTTTCAGCACGCCGACCTCGCCCTGGTTTACGACAAGCATCGGAACCATCTCGACCGAAACGAGGAATGGGTTGAGATTGTACGCACCATACATCAGCGGGTCGTGCTGCAATCCGATGCGGCCGCCGTGATCCAGGAACGCCTGAAAGTCCTGGTAGTTGTTGTGGTCCTCGTTCTTGACCGCGAGAATGGCCTCCACAAGATCGCTGTCCTTGGTGTCCGGATCGGATTCGAGTGTGGCCAGATCGACGAAATCCCCAATGCGGTTTGCGATCGCTCCCTTCGGCAGTGGGGGCCCTTCATAGGTCGTGACGACCCCGATCATGTCCACGACCTTGCCGTCCTGATAGAAGCGCGGTTCAATCCGGACGACATCGAGTTGCACCGGTTCCAGGCCGAAGGATTCCGGCTTCAGATCACCTGCACGCTCCAGCGCAGCGTATGTCTCGTCAATCGGCACACCATAAACTTGGTTCTTCGAGATCACGAGGAACCCAACCGGATGAATCGGCACAACAGTGCCCGGCGATAAAACCGAGCGCTGCACGCCCTTTTCGCCACCACCGCTCACAAACTTCTCGAGATCCTGGAAATTGCCGAATTCGGATTTGTAGATGCCCGACTTGGCACCCACAGGAAGCGGCTTGCCAACCTGCGCGATTACAACGCCGATTTGGTCCGAAGGGATTTGCACCATTGGATGGTGTGTGACGTCGTAGAGCGGCCACAATTTGAACTGCACGCCAGGCATCATGAGTTTGGCCTGGTAACCAGCTTCTCCTTCGAATGCGACAACGTTGCCCGGACCGAGCGAGCGTGGGCTGAAACGCTTGCGGACGAGTCCAACCTCGGCAGGGCCTATGTTGCGTGTCGATTTCAAAAGCACGACCCACACGAGAACCAATCCCGCTGCAATCAATGCAAGCAAGTATGGGTGATTTTCGAGATAGTGGAGAAACTGGCCCATCATTAATCCCTTCGACACGAGGAGTATCGGCCCCTTTGAAGCGCGAATTCAAGCGGCTGAATAGCGCATCTGCGGCGGTGCGGTTAAGCCAATGCGGACCAGGACGACGAGGCGGCGAGATTCAACAATGCATCTCCCCACCTCTGTCAGCCGCGTTACATCTCGCCCAGGAAGTCGCGCTTGCCGAGTTCCACGCCATTGTGGCGCAGGATCGCGTAGGCGGTCGTCACGTGGAAGAACACGTTCGGCAGCACGAAACGGAAGAGATAATCGTCGCACTGAAAGGTCTTCTGCTCATCGCCCATCGGCACGGTGATCTTGCGGTCTTCCGAGCCGTCGATCTGTGCGGCTTTGAACGAATTGATGTTGTCGATGGATCTGGTCACGCGCGCCTTCAGCTGATCGAAGCTCGTCTCGTCATCCGGAATGCTGAGCGGCTCGACGCCGGCCAGGCGCGCCATGCCGCGCCGCGCCACATCGGTCGCGATATGCACCTGACGCGACAGCGGGAACATGTCGGGCGCCAGCCGGGCATTGATCAGCACCGACGGATCGATCTTCTTCGCTTCGGCGAAGGCCGCCCCCTTGTCGAGAATGACGCCAAGACCGGTGAGGGCGTGAACCAGAACCGGGGCTGAGGCGCGGTACATCGAAAGCGGCATGGGATCCTCCATCTTATCCTTTGAAATTGGCGGCTTTGCGCCGCCGTCCGCTGCTATTATATCGGCCGCGATGGATTTGCACGAGAAAGACAGAAGCGAAGCGCCGCTCAAAGGGCCAGGGCGCATTGCCGCTTATGTGAAGACCCTGCCGGATGCGCCGGGCGTCTACCGCATGATGGATGCCAAGGGGGACGTGCTCTACGTCGGCAAGGCGAAGAGCCTGAAGAAGCGCGTCGCGGCGTACGCCAAATCCGGCGGCCACACCGAGCGCATCGCCCGCATGATCGCCGAGACGGCCGACATGCTGTTCGTGACGACGGCGTCGGAAGTCGAAGCGCTGCTGCTGGAGTCCAACCTCATCAAGCGCCTGAAACCGCGCTACAACGTCTCCTATCGCGACGACAAATCCTTCCCCAACATCCTGCTGCGCCAGGATCACGAATTCCCGCAACTGCTGAAGCATCGCGGCGCCAAGTCCACCAAGGGGATCTATTTTGGGCCGTTCGCCAGCGCCGGCGCCGTCAACCGCACGCTGAACACCTTGCAGCGCGCCTTCCTGCTGCGGTCATGCTCGGACTCGGTGTTCGAATCGCGTACGCGGCCTTGCCTGCTCTTCCAGATCAAGCGGTGCAGTGCGCCGTGCACGCAGCGCATCGACAAGGAGGCATACTCGGAATTGGTGCGCGAGGCCGAGCTGTTCCTCACCGGCAAGAGCCGCGCGGTGCAGGAATTGCTGGCGAAAGAAATGACGGGCGCATCGGAGGCGCTGGATTTCGAGCGCGCTGCGCGCCTGCGCGACCGCATCCGCGCCATGAGCCACATCCAGCTGCATCAGGGCATCAATCCGTCGACCTTCGCGGAAGCCGATCTGTTCGCGGCCCACAGCGAAGGCGGCGAAACCTGCGTCCAGGTGTTCTTCTTCCGCGCCGGCCAGAACTGGGGCAACCGCCCCTACTTCCCGCGCCACGACCGCGAACTGGCCATCGGAGACGTGCTCGAGTCCTTCATCGGCCAGTTCTACGACGAGCGCGAGGCCCCGAAGCTCATCCTGCTGTCGCACGATATCCCCAATCGCGCGCTGCTCGCCGAAGCGCTGTCCGTCCGGCAGGACTACAGGATCGAGATCAATGTGCCGCAGCGCGGCGAGAAGCGCGACATCGTCCTGATGGCGCTGCAGAACGCGCGCGAGCAGCTCGCCCGCCGCATGGCGGAGAATTCGGCGCAGCGCGAGTTGCTGGAGGGCGTGGCGGAGACCTTCGGGCTGGATGCGCCACCCCGCCGCATCGAAGTGTACGACAATTCGCACATTCAAGGCGCACAGGCGCTGGGCGCCATGATCGTTTCCGGTCCGAACGGATTCGAGAAGGGCGAATACCGCAAGTACAACATCAAATCGGCCGAGCTCACGCCGGGCGACGACTACGCCATGATGCGCGAAGTGCTGACGCGCCGTTTCTCGCGCCTGGTGAAGGAGGATGAGGCCGACGAGGCCAAAGCCAAATGGCCCAACCTCGTGCTGATCGACGGCGGGCCGGGGCAGCTGAGCGTTGCCTGCCAGGTGTTCGCCGATCTCGGCGTGGAGGATGTGACGGTTGCCGGCATCTCCAAGGGCCCGGACCGCGATGCCGGGCGAGAGCATTTCTATATGCCGGGACGGGAACCATTCCGCCTCGATCCCAGGAGCCCCGTGCTCTATTTCCTGCAGCGGCTGCGCGACGAGGCACACCGCTTTGCCATCGGCAGCCACCGCAAAAAGCGATCAAAGGCTATCGGCGCCAATCCGCTGGACGAGATCGCGGGCGTCGGCGCCAGCCGCAAGCGTGCGCTGCTCCAGCATTTCGGCTCGGCGCGGGCCATTTCGGCTGCCAGTCTTAGCGATCTCGAAACCGTGAATGGAATCAGCGGGGCGCTGGCCAGGAAAATTCATGATTTCTTCCACCCCAATGGCTGAGCCGAGGTGTTAGTATCAGGCAATGCTGAATCTGCCGAATCTCATCACCATCTCGCGCATCCTTCTGGTGCCGGTGTTCGCCGTGCTGTTCGCGCTGCCGGGGACGCCCGCCCGCGTGATCGCCTTCGCCATTTTTTGCATTGCTGGCGCGAGCGACGCGCTGGACGGATTGGCGGCGCGCAAGTTCAACGCCGGATCCGATTTCGGCCGCATGCTCGATCCGATCGCCGACAAGATTCTGGTCGCCGTCGCGCTGATGATGCTGGTGGCGGAAGGCAACTTCCAGCAGCTCACCCTCGATCTTTCACCGGGCTCGGGCTTGCGCAGCCTGCTCAAGCTGGTGCCGGCGCTGGTGATTCTTTCGCGCGAGATTCTTGTTTCGGGTCTGCGCGAATTCCTCGCCGGCGCGCAGGTGAGCGTGCCGGTCACGCGCATCGCCAAGGCCAAGACCACGATCCAGATGATTGCCATCGGCGCCATGATCCTCGATCCGCTGGCCGGGCAATTCCTGCCCGAGAACGCGGCGCTCACCTACTCGACCATCGCCTATATCGGTTTGTGGGTCGCCGCGGCGCTCACGGTCGGCACCGGCTATGCCTACTTCCGCGGCGGGTTGACGTATCTGCATCCGGCCCCGCGAAAAGCGCGTGGCCACGACCGCGATTCGGGTGAGCCGGCCGGAAAGACGGCATGACGCTACTGTATTTCGCCTGGGTGCGGCAGAAACTCGGCATCGGCGAAGAGACCATCCGTCTGCCCGATGCGGTGCGCACGGTCGCCGATCTCGCCACGTATCTTCGCGCGCGCGGCGACGGCTTTGCCGACGTGTTCGCCGACACGCGGCGGATTCGCGCCGCAGTCAATCAGGAACATGTCGGCTGGGACGCCCGCGTTTCGCCGGACGACGAAGTGGCCTTCTTTCCACCGGTGACCGGCGGATGAGGACGATCCGCATCCAGCGCGAGGATTTCGACATTGCCGCCGAGATTGCGGCGCTGAGACGGGCATGTCCGGAAGCCGGAGCGATCGTCACCTTCACCGGCATCGTGCGGGCCGACGACGGCGTCACAGCCATGACGCTCGAGCACTATCCCGACATGACGGAGCGCGAGATCGGCCGCCATGTCGACGAGGCCGGCACACGCTGGCCGATCATGGGCACGGTGATCATCCATCGCATCGGCACATTGATGGCCGGGGACAATGTTGTGCTGGTCGTCACGGCATCGGCCCATCGCGAGCCTGCGTTCGTGGCCGCCGAATTCCTGATGGATTATCTGAAGACCCGCGCGCCGTTCTGGAAGGAAGAGCGCCGCGGCGACCGTGCCGACTGGGTGGAGGCCCGCGAGTCCGATGAGAGCGCAGCAAAAAGGTGGGATGAGCGCTAAGCTTTGTCCCCGCTCGCGTCATCACCCGGTCGCGCGAAACAGCGCGGTCCGGGTGACCCAATTGAAAAAAGAAAATGGGTCGCCCGCATAAACCGGGCGATGACGTGTTGGATGAAACTTAGGCCGCCATCGGGAAGGTGACAGCCGAAACAGGTTTGCGCACATCCTGCATGTAGTCGTGCATCAGCGTTTCGGTGATGGCGCCCGGCGTGAAGCGGTACTGCGCGATCTGCTGCACCGGCGTCACTTCCGCGGCCGTGCCGGTGAGGAAGCATTCGCTGTAGCGCTCGAGATCGGGGAACTCGATGTACTTCTCGACCACCGGGATCTGGCGGGCGCGGGCCAGTTGCATGATCGAACGGCGCGTCACGCCGTCGAGGAAGCAATCGGCGATCGGGGTGATGAGCTTGCCTTCCTCGACGAAGAAGATGTTGGCGCCGGTGGCCTCGGCTACCAGCCCGCGATAATCCAGCATCAGGGCATCGTGGAAGCCTTCCGATTCCGCCTTGTGCTTGGAGATGGTGCAGATCATGTAGAGCCCGGCCGCCTTGGACTTCCACGGCGCGGTATCCGGCGCCGGGCGGCGCCAGTCGGAAATCGTCAGTCGGATGCCCTTCATCTTCTGGACCGGATCGAAATAGGACGGCCACTGCCACACCGCGATCGCAATGCGCGTGCTCGAACGCGGGGCGGCGACGCTCATCTGTTCGCTGCCGCGGAACACCACGGGGCGGACATAGGCATCCTCGAACCCTTGCGCCTTCGCCACCTCGCGGGAGGCGGCATTGATCTGCTCTTCCGTGTACGGAATATGCATGTCGAGTATGCGGGCGGACTCGAACAAGCGGCGGGTATGCTCCTCAAGCTGGTAAATGCGCCCGGAATAGACGCGCTCGCCTTCGAACACACTGGAGGCATAATGCAGGCCATGCGTCAGCACATGGACGTTTGCCTCGCGCCACGGCACCAGCCTGCCATCGAGCCAGATGGAACCGTCGCGCTTGTCGAAGGGGATGATCTCGGCCATGTCGTCCTCAGGAATAACGCGCGAAACGTGCGCGCAGTGGCGGGGATTGGCTCAGGGCCAAGGCCGCGATATATGCGCGTGGGCGCATCCCGTGGCAAGGCGATGGACGGCGCGGTTTCTTTATTTCAACCAGCGGTGCGACAGACGACATGAGCGGCATTCCAGCGCTGGACGAATCGCATGTTCTTGTCGTGGATGACGACGAGCGGTTGCGTGCGCTGCTGCAAAAATACCTGTCGCAGAACGGCTTCCGGGTGACGGCCGCGTCCGGCGCCGAGGAGGCGCGCGCCCTGATGAAGGGCATTGCGTTCGACCTGCTCATCGTCGACGTGATGATGCCTGGCGAAAGCGGGCTGGAACTCACGCGCCGGGTGCGCGAGCAGTCGGCCGTTCCCATTCTTATGCTGACGGCGCGCGGCGAACCCGAGGACCGCATTGCCGGGCTCGAGCACGGCGCCGACGATTATCTCCCCAAGCCGTTCGAGCCGCGCGAGCTTGTGCTGCGCTGCTCGTCACTGCTCCGCCGCGCTGCGCCGCCGGTTCAGGCCCATCGGGAAGTGAAAATGGGCGATGCCGTGTTCGATCCCGACCGCGGCGAGCTGCGCCGCAAGGGCAAGCCGGTGCGCCTGACCAGTTCGGAGTCCGCCCTGCTCAAGCTGTTCGCGGCCAATGCCGGACGGCCCTTCTCGCGTAACGATCTGTGCACCAGGCTGGGCGTCAGCCTCGAGCGTTCCATCGATGTGCAGGTGACGCGGCTGAGACGCAAGATCGAGGAGGATCCCAAGTTGCCGCTCTACATCCAGACGGTTCGCGGGGTGGGCTATGTGCTGGTGCCCGACCGCGTGACATGATCCCCGCGCGATGCTGAATTTCCATCCGCTCCGTGCGCTCAAGAAAATGATGCCGCGTGGCCTGTTCGGCCGCTCGCTCATCATCATCGTGGCGCCGGTTGTGATTCTCCAGGGCATCGTCACCTACATCTTTTTCGAGCGCCACTACGACGTGATGCTCGCGCGGATGGGACGCGGCACCGCCGCGGACGTGCTGTTCCTGGTCAAGCTCGAGGAGAAATATCCCGACGGTGCCGAGCGCAAATCCCTGCTCGATCTCGCCGCCCGCAATCTCGGCTACAAGATCGAAGTGCAGCCCGGCGTCCATCTTGACAAGCCGTTCCATCACACCAACGCCCAGCTCAAGGATGCGATCACGGCGATGTTCGCCCGGCAACTCGGGCAGACGCTGCCGTTCACGTCGCAGAAGGCGCCGGGCGACAACATCGATCTGCGCGTCGAGGTGAAGGATGGCGTGCTGCGCGTCCTGATCCCAGAGAAGCGGCTCGTCGCATCGAACGTGGACGTGTTCATCCTGTGGATGGTGGGTTCGGCGCTGGTGCTGGTGGCCATCGCGATCCTCTTCCTGCGCAATCAGGTGCGGCCAATCGAGCGGCTGGCGCGCGCGGCGGAGAATTTCGGCAAGGGCCGGGCCGTGCCGGATTTCAAACCCTATGGCGCAAGCGAAGTGCGGCGCGCAGCGCAGGCCTTCATCGAAATGCGCGAGCGCATCGAGCGCTACCTGCAGCAGCGCACCGACATGCTGGCGGGCATCAGCCACGACCTGAAAACGCCGCTCACGCGCCTCAAGCTCGAGCTTGCCATGATGGGCGACGGCCAGGACGTGCAGGCGCTGCGCCGCGACATCGCCGAGATGGAGCACATGCTCGACGAGTATCTCGATTTCGCGCGCGGCGAAGGCGGCGAATCTTCGCAAGTGGTCGATCTGGCGTCACTGGTGACCGACGCGGCGCAGTCGGCGGCGCGGGCGCGACGGGCTGGAACCGATGGACTCAAGATCGTGGCTGAACCAGGGATTACGGTTTCCGTGCGGCCGCGGGCACTGAAGCGCTGCGCCGTCAATCTCGTCGACAACGCGCTGAAGCACGGCAAGCATGTCGACGTTTCGGTTCGGCGCAACGGGCAGCACGTCGACATCCTTGTGGACGACGATGGCCCGGGCATTCCCGAGAATTTGCGCGAGGAAGCGTTTCGTCCGTTCCGCCGCCTCGATGAAGGCCGCAATCTGCAGACCGGTGGATCGGGCCTCGGACTCTCCATCGCGCGCGACATTGCGCGCGCCCATGGCGGCGATCTCACGCTCGACAAGAGTGACATGGGCGGACTGCGCGCCGCGATCCGGCTGCCAATCTAGGGTAGTTTATCGAACTGGTGGCCAGACCCTCCCCTTGAGGGAGGGTACGAAGTTCGTTCGCTCACACCAGGCTCGCTTTAAGGCGAAGCTTCAGAGCGCGCGCTGAACAGGAAACCGCCACGGCGCAGGTCGCCATCGAGCCGCGCCATCGTTGCGGTCAGGTTGTCGTCATCGTCGAGCCAGACCGGAATCGCGCGCGCGAGGATTCCCGCCAACGCGAGCGCGCGTGCAGGCAAAAAGGAGCCGGTGTCGGCTTCGGCGAGCGTCAGAAGCCAGCTTGCCGCCGAAACGATTCTCTCGCGTGCCGCGATGAGCAGAGCCGGATCGTAACGTAAGCCACCATAGAGCGACCATACCGATTTCTGGCGCGGCTTCAGCACTTCGAACCAGGTCAGGGCGACATCGAGCAGCCGGTCGCGCGTGTCGGCGGCGCGCTTGTCGGGACGATAGCGTTTCGCCACATCGGCGCCGATGCGATCGAGGATAAGGCCGAGCAGCACTGCCTTGTCCGGCGCGACCGCCTGCAACGAAACCATCGGTACCTTGGCGGCGCGCGCGACAGAAGCGAGCGTCAGATCCTGCCAGCGCGTCCTGGCGAGCAGCTTCAGCGCTGCATCGGCGAGCTTCGTGCGCGGATCGGCGGCGGGCATGCGGCGAGCATCGCGCGAACGCCCTCGCCGCTCAAGCGATCAGGGCTGGAACAGAGTCCAGACATGGCCGGCGGGATCGGCGATGCGGCAGCGCCGGCCGCCTTCCGTCGATGGCATCACGCCTTCCTTCAACGTGGCGCCGGCTTCAAGCGCACGCTTCATCGCGGGTTCCAGGTCCGGCACCTCGATCCAGAAGATCACGCTGGTGCCGCCGAGCGCGGCAGGATTGCGCACGCCGATCGCCTCCATCGACTGGTAGCCGTCGGCGAGGAACAGCGATTCCCCGTTGATGCGGAATTCGGCATGACCGATCTTGCCGTTGGCGGGATCGACCCAGCGCTCGACTTCCTCTGCGCCCAATCCCTTCACGTAGAAGTCGAGCGCCTGCGCGGCATCGCGCGCCATCAGATAGACGACAATTGCGGGACGTTCGGCCATGGCTCACCTCCGAGCGGAGGGTAGTGCGAGATGAGAGCGAGCGATTGTACAAAATTCTACCTCCCCCTTGTGGGGAGATACATCATTCTGCCAATGGCACGTGCTGGAGGAACGGCCCGCGGCGGATGAGATAATCGGTCGGCGTCAGGCCGGAGAACTGGCGGAAGTCGCGGATGAAATGCGACTGGTCGAAATAGCCGTGGCGCTCCACCACGTCGCCCCAATCCACATCGGGCATCTCGTGGATGCGCGCAATCACGCGCTGGAACCGTGTCACGCGCAAGAAAAGCTTCGGCGTGAAGCCGACGGCATCGGTGAACAGCTTGATGAACCGCTTGTGGCTCACGCCGGCATCGGTGGCGAGGCTCGCCACGCTCACCCGGTGCGGCGCGTGGGCCATGCGCGGCAGTGCATCCGCGACCACCGGATGATGCGCAAACTCGCGCGGCGCGGCCGCAATCAGGGCGGATTGCAGGATTTCGAACTTGTCGTCCGGCGTCGGCGCCTGCACCAGACGCTGATACAGGCGCTCCGCTTCCGCCGGTTGCCAGATGTCTTCCAGCGACAGATGCGCATTCTCGAAATCGCCTGCAGCGGGCTTGAAGAACGGGAACGCTCCGCCGGCGCGGAACTGCACGCCCATCATGTGCGGCTGATGCGCATTGATGGCGAACGCGGCCGAATGCGTGCCGCACAGCGCAATGCCCTTCAACTTGTTGCGTTCGGCGAAGCGTTCGCCGCCATACCACGAAAGGCGATCGTTCTTCAGATTGACGAGGAGCCCCATACGGCCCGACGCCATGATCGTGTCTTTCGCATGCCCCGGCGCCTCGCCTTCCCAGTACCAGAAATTCTCGATGAACCGGTCGAGCGGCGGCGGCGGCGTTGCGGTGACGTAGACGGGCATGGCGTCGGCTTCAGGTTACTCCGCGCATTGGCCCATTTCGGACGGCGACACTTTCAGCAGTTGAACATCGAACACGAGAACCGAATCCGGCGGGATCGGTCCGCCCGGCGTGCCGGTCTTGCCGTAGGCGAGATTGGACGGGATCACCAGTTCCCATTCGTCGCCTTCGTGCATCATCTGGAGCGCCATGGTCCAGCCGGCGATCACGCCGCCGACCGGAAACGTGACCGGCTTGCCTTTCGATTCGTCGAACACCTTGCCGTCGACGAACGTGCCCTTGTAGTTGACCGTGACGCAGTCGCGGCGGCTGGGCTGCGCACCCTTGCCGGACTTGATCACGCGATACTGCAGGCTCGGCACCTGCACGACGCCAGCCTTCTT